>NZ_JACGUS010000116.1:0-305005 GCF_014076785.1 Colwellia sp. MB3u-55 | reverse complement strand
TTAAAGAAAAACTCGTTTACCTAAAGTAAAGAGTTAGATATAAAACCCATTCGTTTATACCTTTGGAGCGTTGCTCCGTTGCTGCAGGCCTTGCCTGAAGCGAGATGCGCATGATACGCTTCTCAGTTTTGATGTCAACGTTTTATTTAATTTAATTTGAAGTTTCTTTTCGAAGATTCAAACCTTATCCATAGAACGTTAAGTTAACTACTTTACCCTAAAGTGATGTAGATAACTTATCAAAACAGCTCTTTCGTGGTTCGTTTTGACTGAACCCCTTGGAACTGGAGCGCATTCTAGACATATTTTGAAAAGGATCAAGTACTATTTTCATCTTTATGTTTGTTTGCTGAAAATAAAAACAATATGGGCAATATACTTCCTAATCGCTCAAAAAACATCAGCAATTATATTCCTCCTATATAATAATCCACTTAAAGTGGCTTATATAAGCACTAAAATAGTGCTTTTAATTAATATGCTTATTTAGTGTAGTAAACTTTTTATTTTTTGCTTAATATAAGTAAGGTGTTATTTGCATATAAATTACACTTATCTTTTTTACAACTTTGTACTTTGTACAATATTCAAGGCTGGGTAGCAGGGACATTGCAATTTAGTTTTTTAATTTAGAATTTAAAATAATAATTAGGTATTCATATATGAAGTCTCCTCAAGGGTTAACATTTATCGTCGCAGTAATATTTGCTGTAATTGCTTACATTTTATCAACTGTTATTGGCAGCTCACCAGAAATTACTGCGATATTAGTTTTAGTAAGTACTTTTATTGCGCCACTTATAGGTTCATCAACTACTGCAGAAAGTGCTGATGAAGAAATAAAAACGTTATATGTAGGGAATCTACCTTACCGAGCAAATGAATCATCGATCAGAGAGTTATTCTCTGAACATGGTCAAGTTCATTCTGTTCGTTTAATGAAAGATAAACATACTGGAAAGCGTCGTGGTTTTGGTTTTGTTGAAATGTCAGCTGATGCGGCTGATGCGGCTGTTACATCGCTTAATGATACTGAATTTCAGCAGCGTACTTTGAAAGTTCGTGAAGCGAAGGAACGTCCAGAAAAAAGTCTCGAAGAAGAATAACCATTATTCTTGGTAAGTTTTCCTAAATAAACCCACGTTAGCGTGGGTTTATTTTATCTATTAGAGCTTAATGTTGTCAGACCTAACCGTATCTATTACTTTATCGAACTTTTCTTTAGCGACTTTATCGTCACCAAACTCAGCTTTAAAGACCGCATCAAGTAACTGACCAAAAGCATCATCATTCTTAGACAATATTTTATCTGCTTGTTCTTGTAGCTGGTTAAACTGATCTAAAAAGTCAATTAAAGGCCTCAGGTCTTTTCCGACACTAGGCGCTAATTTATCATCCAACTCTGCAACTGCTGTATACGCTTGGCTAACATAACTGGTTTTTGTTTGCTGCAAGTCCATACTAAAACTAGTTATCTGTTTATTATCAAAGCTAAGTTCAACTGCTTTTTCAAAAGCTTTATTAACATCGCCATTAAAGAAGTCTTTTTGTAGTGAATTTACGTCTTTAATTAATGCTTCGATGGCTGCTTTTTCATCATTATCAAGTTCCCCCTCTACGCTATAAGAAAAGTTAATTTCATGATACTGACTACTGGTACTACTATAATTTGTCGATCCCCCTTGGCTACTCTCTTGATACTGGTAAGCTTCTTTACTGGCATATTCTTGTAATTCGCTAAATGATATTGAAACGACATCACCGTCAGTAGTGGTAATACTCAGCTCACTACCTTTTGAATTGCTTGTGTATAATTCGCTATCAATTGCTGTAGACCTGATACTTGGCGTTAACTCCGCTATCTTCTCATTCGATTTATTGGCTGGAGGAAACATTTGTTCATAAAGGTCGTCAATCCCCTTATTAATAAGCGTACGACTTTTTTCTATACCTTGGTTTAAGTCATCGTCAAGCATGGCGAGATCTTTTAAATCGCCTTTTGCTTGATCAATACCTAAATTCGCCCCAGCACGCCCCTGCTCAAACATCTCTTTCAACTTATCCTCACTCACTCCATTTGCTTGGGCAGCTAAAATACTAGAGCTAACAAAGTCCATAACATTACGAACCACTGCTTCGAAATCAAAAAGGCTAGTTGCTGGTTCGCTTTCACTTAACGCTGTTTTGCTGATATCACTCATCACTACATTAGTTGCTTGTGGTCTATCGGTAATCTTTTGAAAATTTGCTGAAATCTGACTAGAAATTGATTGAGATATAATTTTCATTGTAATGGCAGCACGATGGTTTAATGCCAGTGTATTAACTGACTCTGCTGGCATTTCTCGTTTAACGACTTCATTATTTGCTGGTTCACTTTTACGACTTTTCCCTACATAATTCGGCAACCTTGTCTGATTATCAATTTTATTCATTGTTACTCTCCGGTGTCTAATTAAATTTTAATTAGACACAATCAAAGATCTAAAGATCCTTAAATTTAATATGGCTATTATATCGGCATTTTTTCGTAAAACTTTAGGAAAAACTCAGTCTCTTGTAAGAAAATTATAGACAAATGACTAGACAAAGTAATCACAATCGCTAAACTCAGCGCCTCTGTAATACTCACTATAGTTGAGTATAATATTGTTTAATTTTTTCTACGTTTAAGGCTTATATATGTTTAGTCACATTGCACCACAATTTTATGATAAACAACTTGATAACAAACAGGATGATATCGCTAAATTGTTTAGTGATTTTGACTTACCAAATTTTGATGTTTTTCGATCAGAGCCATTAAACTATAGATTAAGAGCAGAGTTTAGAGTCTGGCATGACAATGATGACTTATTTTATATTATGTTTAATAGTGAAACGAAAGAAAAGTATCGCGTCGACACTTTCCCCGTTGCCAGTAAACTAATTAATCAAGCCATGAAAGCCTTGCTTGACGAAATTAAAGATAAACCTTCACTTCGTCATCGATTATTTCAAGTCGATTTTTTATCAACACTCAGTGGCGAGCTTTTAATAAGCTTGTTGTATCATCGACAATTAGATGAAGAGTGGCTAAGTGATGCAGCAACACTAAAAACGACCCTTTCAGCAATAGCCCCTGTTGATATTATTGGCCGTGCTAAAAAACAAAAATTTATCCTTGATAAAGATTATGTCACTGAGAAGTTAACTGTTGGCGATAAAACTTATATCTACGAGCAAGTAGAAAATAGTTTTACACAGCCTAATGGGCACGTTAATGAGCAAATGCTACTTTGGGCAAAGCAAGGCACACAAAATATCGATGGTGACTTAATAGAACTCTATTGTGGTAATGGTAACTTTAGTATCGCACTCGCTGAAAACTTTGATCGGGTTTTAGGGACTGAAATATCGAAAACGTCAGTAAAATCAGCACAAAATAATATCGCCGCAAACCAGTTAACCAATGTTGATATAATAAGAATGTCCAGTGAAGACTTTAGTCAAGCCATGAACGGTGAGCGAGTATTTCGTCGTTTAGAAGGTTTCGATCTCAAAAGCTATAATTACGATACCGTATTAGTTGATCCACCAAGAGCAGGCCTTGACCCTGATAGCGTAGAGTTAGTTAGCCGATTTGAACGTATTGTCTATATCTCATGTAATCCTGAGACATTAAAAGAAAACTTAGTTGAACTAATAAAGACACACAATATTGAAAAATTTGCGTTATTTGATCAGTTTCCATATACCCACCATGTTGAAACAGGTGTGATACTTTCACGTAAAAAGTAAAATTTTTACTTTTTTACTCCCCTATTGCTAAATTCAGCAGCTCCCCGTGCTATAAAGCGCAGCTGCTGAATGGTTCGCATTGATATTTGTCGACGATCCTCTTTATCAACATCTAACGCATCAGAACCAGCACTAAATACGATAGTCACCGCTGCATCGGCTTGTAAAAAAGCCACATCTGCATTCAACTTATTTGCTTGCTGTAGATAATCACATAATTCTAAAGTGAAATAACGCACTTCTCGATTTACCGCCGCTCGAAAAGCAGCTGATGTTCCAGAACGCTCTCGTAATAATAAGCGAAATATATTACCATTACTTTCAATAAACTCCATAAAGGTGACGACAGATATTTGAATGACAGAACCGCCTTTTTCAATACGTTGGCGAGCTTGTCGCATTAATTGACGCAAAGTTAAACCCGCTTCATCGACCAGCGTTAAACCTAGTTCGTTCATATCAGAGAAATGTCGATAAAATGATGTTGGTGCTAAGCCAGCCTCTTTAGCGACTTCCCGTAAGCTTAAACTCGAAAAGCTACGCTCACTACTTAACTGCCCAAGAGCAGCATCAATTAATTGCCGACGTGTTTTTTCTTTTTGCTGTGCCCGGATCCCGCTCATGACTTCATTAACCTATACTTTAGCCTGTTTATATCATACTGAATTTTCATCTATTTACTAGAAACTTGATCACTAACATCGACATTTAAATACAGTATTATCGATTAAAGATAAAAAATTTAATAAAAATTACCTTGACTGAAAAGTGATCAAAGTTAAAATAGAGTACACGTGTACACTGAAATAATTTACTTAGTGTTTGTTTTTTTACTGATGGAATTCTTATTACATGAATAAACCTAAAATCGTTTGGCTAAATTTTAGTGTGTTTTTAATTACCTTTTTAGTTGCCGCAATTGGCGTCCCGTATCGTGCAATAACACACGGTTTTGATACCACTGAACTTGTAGTAGCACTATGCTGCTTTATCTATTGTGGTATGTCTATTACTGCTGGCTATCACCGATTATGGTCGCACAAAAGCTATCAAGCACATGCTTCGCTACGTTTCATTTTTGCACTAGGTGGTGCATTTGCCTTACAAAATAGTATATTACATTGGGCTTCTGATCATAGAGTTCATCATAAGCATGTCGATAATAATGACAAAGATCCCTATTCAGCTAAAAAAGGCTTTTGGTATTCACATATCGGTTGGATGCTGCGTGAGTATCAAGCGCATCGATATGCTAATTACGACAATACCCGTGATTTACAAAAAGACGCTATTGTAATGTGGCAGCACAGAAATTATTTGTTGCTAACAATATTGATGAACTTTGGTGTACCTATTTTATTTGGTTTATGGCACGGCGATATTATTAGTAGTTTACTTTTAGTCGGTTTCTTGCGACTAGTGTTAAGCCATCACACTACTTTTTTCATTAATTCTTTGGCACATATCTGGGGGAAACAAACTTACACAGAAAGAAATACTGCACGAGATAATGGCTTTCTTGCTTTTTTAACCTTTGGTGAGGGCTATCATAACTATCATCATATTTTTGAAAATGATTATCGTAACGGCATTCGTTGGTGGCAGTTTGATCCAACTAAATGGTTGATTAAAGGTTGTGAATTTTTGAAGCTTACCTCAAAACTGCGGACTTACCCAGATGACAAAATTGAAAAAGCGCGCTTAGCTATGGTACTTAAACGTAGCCAGAAGAAGTTACTCTCTCATCCAAATGCGGAACAAATGCGAGAAAAACTACAGCAAGAATATGATTTACTCATTAGTAGAATTAATGACTACTATGATGTGCGTAAAAAATTACTTGCCAGTAGGCGCGATAAATTAATCGCCGACGTTGAGAGCTCTGAATTAGCAGCGCAATACCAAGAATTTAAGCAGCACTTGGCAGACCAACAACAGCATTTTCAACGCTTATTAACCCAACTGGCATAAACCCCTTAGATTAATAAGCTTTTACATGGTCAGACGTCTAAATTCCTGCTAAAATTTTTTTATCTTAGTAGGAATTTAAGGCAAGATTTTGGCAACTCAAAATAAAGCTAAAACGAAGAAGAAAACAAATAACGATTACGATTACGATGCAATAATTATAGGTACCGGACCCGGTGGCGAAGGTACGGCTATGGAGCTATCTAAAAAAGAAAAACGTGTTGCTATTGTTGAACGATATAAAGACGTTGGCGGTGGTTGTACGCATTGGGGAACTATTCCTTCAAAAGCTTTACGTCAAAGTGTTAGCCGACTCATTGAGTATAACGCGAGTCCACTTTTTAGAGGGCATGAAAAAGCAAAACACTTAACGTTCCCAGCTATTCTTAAACATGCCTCTTCGGTTATTCGTAAACAAGTTCAGTTACGCAGTGGCTTTTATGATCGTAACCGCGTTGAACTGATTTCGGGTGAAGCATCTTTTATTGATGCCCATACGCTTAGAATAGTGAATAACGAAGGCGCTATTGAGCAAATTACGGCAAAGCAAATTGTTATTGCTACGGGTTCACATCCCTATCGACCTAAAGATATTGATTTTAACCATCCGCGAGTCTATGACTCAGATACCATCTTATCGCTTAAGCATGATCCCCGTTCTATCATTATTTATGGTGCTGGTGTTATTGGTTCCGAATACGCCTCTATATTTAGAGGTTTAGGTGTAAAGGTAGATTTAATTAATACCCGAGATAGACTGCTTTCTTTTTTGGATGCTGAAATGTCTGATTCACTCAGCTACCACTTATGGAATAATGGTGTAGTGATCCGTCATGGCGAAGCGATTGCACGAGTTGAAGCATCCGACGACTCTGTGGTTGTTCATTTAGAATCGGGTAAAAAAATGCGCGCCGACTGTTTACTCTTTGCTAATGGGCGAACAGGTAATACCGCCGACTTAAAAGTTGAAAATGCAGGGTTATCAGCAGATGGGCGTGGGCAACTAAAAGTCAACGATCAATATCAAACCAGTGTCGACAATATATATGCGGTAGGTGATGTCATTGGTTACCCAAGCTTAGCCAGTGCCGCTTATGATCAAGGCCGGTTAGCGGCTTCAGCGATGATAGATCACCAAAGTACAGCAAAACTTATTGCTGATATTCCTACAGGTATCTACACGATTCCAGAGATAAGCTCTGTTGGTAAGACAGAACAAGAACTGACCGCGGCAAAAATTCCGTATGAGGTTGGTCGCGCCCAGTTCAAACATTTAGCAAGAGCACAAATATCAAATAGTTTAGTCGGTTCACTGAAGATACTTTTTCACAGCGAAACTAAAGAAATTTTAGGTATTCATTGTTTTGGTGAAAATGCGGCTGAAATCATTCATATTGGTCAAGCAATTATGCAACAAACCAATGGCGGTAACACCATTGAATACTTTGTTAATACCACGTTTAATTATCCAACGATGGCTGAGGCATTTCGTGTTGCTGCATTGAATGGTTTGAATCGTTTATTTTAATAGTGAATAAGCATAAATCGAAAAAGGTATGTTATGAATAAATTAATTTTACTGTTAATTTTTTTTATCAACATACCTTTTTTAATCGTTAATGCGACTGAAAACGCTTATGTACAAAAGGAAAGTAAAAGCTACAGCCTTTATTTAATTGGTCATGCTGAAAACAAAACTGATCAAGAAGATTCTGGATTAACACAATGTGGTACATATAGGGCAAAAGAACTTGCGCGTATTCTACAGAATGCAGAAATAGAAAATATATACAGTACGCGCTATCAACGGACTATGGCAACGGCTACACCGCTAGCACAACAGCAACAACTTGCGATCAAAAATTATGCGCCCAATAAATTAGAGCAACTCGCCTGGCAATTAATCAAAGAACAAGAAAACACTGTAGTGTTTGGACACAGTAACACCACGGTACGATTGGCAGAATTACTAAGCCAAAGCTCTGTATCACCAATAACAGAACAAGAATATCGTGGTATCTATCAAATCATCATTTCAGGCAAAAATCGTCATCTAACATTATTGATGCAACCTTCGATCTGTAAGTAAAGCTACTGCAGGTTCTTATTTTCAGGCGCTTTATTCGCTGCAGTAATTAATTCAATATCAGTAATTGAAAAAGGAGTTCCCCATTGCTGAATAGTCATCATACCCGTGATAGCTTTGCCGGTTACTTTGATAACAGCGCCATCTTTTTGGAATTCTTTTTCTAAATTCAGCGGTAACCAATGCTTACCTTCTTTAGAAACTAATCCAAAAAAGCCCCCTTCTAAATTCATATATTTAATTGTCGCGGTAAATGATATTTGCTCAGGTTCCACTTTAGCAGACAAACTTTTTTTAGGCATGATTGATACCTCTGCGGCTGAAATAGCCTCGGTATTGGCTGTATCTCTTTTAGTCACTTCTTCAGCGGCTTGCTGACATGAGAATAAAAAGCTACAAGTGAAGACTAAACTGACTATTTTTTTAAACATATGACACACTCATTTGATGATTAATTTTAAGAAAAGCAACCCCTAAAGTTTGCCTTAAAGTAAGCGAGTAAGGGCCTAATCTTTTACTGCTTGGCCTCTTTTTTAAGCGTTTTAATTTCTTCGCCAATTTTTTGTTTATTACCACAAATTGCTGGCTGTTTGTCATCACGATAGTAGCGAATGTCAATGCAGTCAACTTGATAACGACGTTCTAACTCAGTTCGTTTTATAGGTTTACCTTTAGCCTCTGCTATTTGGCGTTGAAGTGACTGGCACATTTGAATTTGTTCACTCGCGATTGTTATATCTTCGCAAGCATTTTCAGTTGTCGAACAACCCGTTATAGTCATGAGCGTAAGTGTTGAAAAAAGATAAATATGTTTCATTATAATGAGTTCGCTTCATTTATTAATATTAGCATTAACACCATTATAGCCAGCTATTATTATTAACGATAGCTTTTCTTGACAGGACTAGCAGAGAGGTATTGGTTAATAAATTTAATGAATCGCATAAAAAAACCATTACAAAAGTAATGGCTTTGATAAAAATACTATCGATTAGTTAACCGATAAATCACCGGTATTTTCAGCAATAAGCGGTTGTTTCTTTTTACGCTTAAAGATCTTTTTAATATCTTCAATAATAAGATATAAACTTGGGATCAGTACCAGTGTAACTATGGTCGCAAATAATACCCCAAAAGCTAAAGATATCGCCATTGGAATTACGATTTGTGCTTGGGCACTTACCTCAAAGAAGATGATAGGCACTAAACCAATAAAGGTTGTTATTGACGTTAACATGATAGCTCTAAAACGTTTAGTGCCAGCATGTATTACCGCATCTTTTAGTTTAACACCTGATTTTCTGGCATTGTTAACATAGTCAACCATGACTAAGGAGTCATTAACGACCACACCAGACGCCGCTAATATTCCCATAAGGGATAATGCACTTAAGTCCATATCTAAAATAAAATGACCGAATACAGAGCCAATAACTCCAAAAGGAATCACCACCATAATCATTGCCGCTTGCGAATAAGACTTCAACGGTATTGCCAATAGTGAGAATACAATCAAAAAAGAGATAGCACCATCACGTATCTGACTATTTAGACCATCCATTTCTTCTTGAATGCTCCCCGACAATTCGCTTTGAACTTTTGGAAATTTTCTTAACAGTTCAGGAATAAAGTTATCTCTGATATCGTTAGCAACTTTAAATGGCTCAACTTGTTCAGCATCAACACTTGCCCAGACACTAATTGTCCGATTACCATTTTCTCGGCGAATACTAGTCACCCCTTCTTGTAAGCTAATATTAGCCAATTCTGACAAAGGTAATTCCGCACCATTTCGCGCTTTAATCATCACATTATCAACATGTCCAACAGAGCTTCGCTGCTCAAGTGGATAACGGATCATCACTTTCACTTCTTCGCTGTCACGTAAAATGCGTTGTGCTTCTAAACCATAGAAACTGTAACTCACTTGTGAAGCTATTTCGGCTAAAGTTAATCCTAAACTATAAGCAAGCGGTTTTAATTCAAACTGAACTTCTTTGGCACTGGTTTGACGACTATCATTAACATCACCAATACCTTTTAAAGAATTAAGTTTAGCTTTTAACTCTCTCGATGCGGCGAGTAATTGTGCATCGTCTTTACTTTCTAATCTGAAGGCTATATCGCCATCATCTCGACCGGAGCCAAATAAATTATCACCAATAGTAAACGATTTTACACCGGGATAATTAGGAATAGCAGCGCGCCATAAATCGGCCAGTTCAAAAGTATTCATGGGCCGTAATTCAGGTATCACTAATTTAACCATCAATTGACCACTGGTTCTGCTACGTAAATCAACTTGCATATCAGAGATCATTGACTGCCCGTATTTCGCTTCAATATCTTTATCGATAGTGTTAATAACACCTTGAATATTTAATAACGTTTGCAATGTTGCCTTCTCTGAGGCGTCAACATTCATTTCAACATTAACACGAGGAAAATCATGTGGGATCTTAGCTTGACCAACGGAGCGAACAAAACCGCCATTAAACAATCCCGCACAAATTAGCATTAAACTGATAAAAAACATTAATACCGCGTAACGATAGCTAATAAAAGTGATTAAAGCAGGTCGATAAATATTCTCAATAAAGTTTTTTAGTTTGGTATCAATCCACCGACGTAATATATCAACTGGATTTTTAGGATTAAAAGCCTTAATTTTCATTTTTACCAAATGCGCGGGTAAAATAAGCTTTGACTCAATTAAAGAAAAAATTAAACAAAGGATCACGACTGAGCCAATCGCTTTAAAAAAAGCAGCGGAAGGGCCTTCACCAAACAAAAAAGGCAGGAATACAGCAATTGTTGTCAATACACCGAAGGTCGCTGGCATGGCAACTCGTTGGATACCACGAATAACATTTTCAGTACTATGGCCATTCTGTTCTATTTCTTCATGAGCACTCTCCCCCATCACAATAGCATCATCAACGACAATACCTAACACCAAGATAAAGGCAAACAAGCTGATAACATTAATAGTAACATTGATAAATTCTAATGGCATAAGAAATAAAGTACCGAGAAAACAAACGGGTAAACCCATCATTACCCAGAAAGCTAAACGAACACGTAAAAATAGCGCTAACATTATAAAAACTAATATTGCTCCACTTTTCATGTTGTCTATCATCATCGTTAAGCGACCTTCAAGATAGTAGGTCATATCAACCCAAGTTTCTAACTTAACGCCTTCAGGAAGTATCTTCGCTTTATCATCAACATACTTTTTAATGACTTCTGCAACATCAGTAATACTTTGATTATTGGCAGCGCCAATAAAAATAGTGACTGAGTTTTCACCATTAAATTTTGAATACTGTAAGCCTTCTTTAAAACCATCAATAACTGTTGCAATTTGGCCTAATAAAACTTTAGAACCATCAGCTAAGGTAACAACAGGTATTTGCTCAAATTCATATCCTCGATAAGCTTGGTTCTCAACACGCAAGTTAATATAACCATTTTCTGCACGAATTTGTCCTGCAGACATATTACGTGAGTAACCACGGACCGCTTGAGCAATATCGCTAAAACTTAAATCATATTCGCGTAACTTATCTTTACTCACCTCGATGGATATTTCGTAGTCTAGCCCACTGTATAATTCTGAAATGTTAACAAAAGGCAGCTGTTGAATTTCGTTATGAACTTTTCGTCCTAACTCTTTCAGCTCACCATTGGTTAAGTCGCCATATAGGCTGATATACATAACTTCTTGACGAAATTTTTCACGCTCAACTTTGATACGTTCCATTCCATCAGGGAAACTAGAAATAGAGTCAATGGCAGATTTAACTTCCTCTAAAACAATTTGTGGATCATAATCAAGGTCAACTTCAAACCAACCGTTTGAAAAATTACGGTTTGAATAAGTAATTACGCGCTTTAAGCCCTGTACTGTTTCCAAAGCTTCTTCGACTTTAATCGTTATACCTTCTTCAACTTCTTGAGGTGCAGCTCCTGGGTAAGGCGCAGTATAAGAGATCCAATTGATATTAATTTGTGGAAACATTTGTTTATTAATAGTGCTAATGGTAAAAAAACCACCTACTAAAATAAATATCATTAATAAGTTTGCCGCCACACTATTACGGGCGAACCAAGCAATTAAGCCTTTATTGGTATCATCCATCATCTAGTCCTTAGTACTTGCGATTTGTGTTTCAGGAGCTTCTTCAATCGTTACTTCACTTTTACTACCTTGTAAGGCTAATTTCATACCGTCAACGGGATAGTCTAATGCTGAAACAATGATTTGATCACCTTCATTCAAACCATCAGTTACGATCATATTCGAGCCGTCCTCGCGAGCAATAGTAATATCGACATAGTGCAATGTTGAGTCAGCCCCTAAAATAGCAACACGACCATCGGTAACAAGGTATCGGGGAAGTAATGTTACACCTTTAAGGCTAATACCAAAGATTTCTGCTGTAACATAAGAGCCAAAGCGAATGGGTTTATGCTCGAGTGTTTCTTTTTTAGTTTTTAAGCCATAGGGGTCTTGAATTTCAGCAACTAAATAGCTCATACGGCTTGTGTTATCAACTACACCTTCACTACGTGCGATCCTTGCTTGCCAAATTATATTTTTACCTGCATAAGTGCCCATCAAGTTAACCTGTGCGTCTTCACCTTGCGAAACTAAAAACTGTAGCTGATTATCGGCAACGGGTAAGCGAACCTCAGCTACCCCTGTTCCTAATAATTTACCCACTTTAGTGCCAGTACCGACAAAAGAGCCTAAACCAATCATACGACTTTCAATCATTGCATCATAAGGCGCTCTAATTTCGGTACGTTCTAAGTTACGTTTAGCTCGAAGTACAGAGGCTTGTGCCGATTTAACATTAGCAAGTTCTTGTGCAAGTTGCGGTTTACGCAAGCTCAATTCAGTAGGAGAAGTATCCGTAATGCGTTTCCATTCTTGTTCAGCTACCTGTCCTTGGGCACGCTCTTTTTCTAGCGAAGCACGTGCAGAGGCCATTGTTGCTTCCGCATCAATTAATGCAGCTTGGTAATCATTAGGATCGATACGAGCGAGTAATTGGTTTTTTGCAACAAAACCGCCACGTACAAAGACATCCGCTAATTCAACGACTTCACCGCTAACTTGTGCCACCAATTCAGTTTCATATTTAGGTTGAACAACACCGTATGAATTAACGGTAAGGTCCATTGGCGCAATATGGATTTTTTCAACGGCTACGATGGGCCTATTGTCAACTTCAGCTTTTTCTTCCGGTGGCTTCTTCATACTTGAAAGGCCAAAAAATAATAAAAAGCCAACAATTAGAATGGCAATAGAAATAATAATTTGTTTTTTACGTGTCACGGTTATGTCCTCATAAATGTGATCTGAACTAATAATTCTTTTAATTGTTTACAGGATAGCTAATTAATAGTCTATACAAACAATTAAGTTGTAAATGCTTGTTACAAGATACGCGCCAGAATAAAAAATCCAGTAAAAACAAAACAAAAAAATATTTTTTTAATTTAAAAACAATAGGTTAAAGAAGTCCTATTTATTTGCTGATATAAAAAATGACTGCATTGAAAAAACAGTCATTTACAATATTCGTCCTTTTAACCAATTATTATACTTTTATAAAAATATTTCTTCGATATAGCCAATACAGGACTAGCCATTGTAAAAGGACCATGCCAGCATAAAGAATAAAATCTTGCCAACCTGCAGGTACAGAGTTGATTAAGCCTCCAAAAATACTTTTCGAGGTATATTGCCAATCAACAATACTCGAACCTAAATAGATAATGATTGAATTTGTTCCAATTACTGCGAAAAACTTAGCCCATAGGGTGAACTCTACTACATCAATCAGCCAATAAAATAGCGTCAATAATAAGATACTGTAGCCAATAGTGACTAAAGTGAATGAACTCGTCCATAATGTTTTGTTAATTGGAAAAAAAATGCCCCATAAATAACCGAGTAATAAAATAGAGGTCCCAATAACCAAAAGACCGGTTAATAGTGTCTTGGGCGTATAAATGTTTTTTATCATATAACGACCAATGAAGACACCTGCTAGTGCATTTACAATCGATGTTATATTTGATAACAATCCTTCCGGGTCAATGGCGAGCCCCTGATAAGTTGACCCCGGTAATAAATGTTGATCAAACCAAGCGTTCAATGCTCCAATCGCTGAAAAATCACCGCCACCATATCCACCTAATGTAACTAAGCTTAGTAGTAACCAATATCCTATTAAAATACCGCCTGCAACGAACCACTGTATTTTTTCACTGACGTACCAAACTAATAATGCCGCTACAAACCACGCAATACCAATACGCCCCAGTACGCTAACATAACGGATACTATCAAATGATGTCGGAATACCGCCGCCCCAACCATGGTTATATAAAATACCAAAACTAATTAAAAGTAATAAACGTCTAATGCCATTATATAAAATCGATTTTGCTTGTTCTGGCTCATAGCTAGATAAGGGCTTTGCTGCGATACCTAGACTGACTCCTGATAGAAAAATAAATAAGGGAAAAATTAAATCATAAACACGAAACCCATGCCAAGCACTGTGTTCCATTTGCTGTGCAAGCACCGCAAGAATGGGCCAGCCTGTCGCTATAAATAATGCTGCAAACAAACCTTCAGCGCCTAAAATCCAAATCATATCGAAACCACGTAAAGCGTCAATTGACAATAGTCGCTTTTTATTTGGATTTGCTTTTACAACCGCAGAGGGATATTGACTTAACATTCTTTTACCTTATAAACTTTCAGCGTAACTCTGCCAATAAAGACAGCGCTGTCATTAGGTTGTTATCATAATATTACTGGCGCAAAATAGCAATCAGACACACTTTGTTATCAAATATAATTATTATCTGCTTGTTTTCTTTATTACTGAGCGTAACAATAAAGTGATTACTTTATTTAAGGAATAAACATGCTTACAAAAATCAGTTCTTTTTTTCAAAACCTAGCCGATGATTTAACAGACAATAACACTAAAAAAAATTCTGATGAGGTGACTATAGAGCTAGCCTGTGCGGTATTATTGTGTGAAGTCATGCGTGCTGATGGACACTTTGACCAACAGGAACAAGCTAAACTGGCCGTATTACTCATTGAACAGTTTCACTTGAATGAAGAAGAAGTTAAGCAAATCATTGATCAAGCACTGATTCAAAGTGAACAAGCGACTGATTTTTATCGATATACATCGAAAATAAATAAACATTTTTCTATCGAACAACGAATATCAATTGTTAAGCAGTTATGGAATATGGCTTATGCCGATGGTGAACTGGCAAGTATTGAAGAGCATGTTATTCGCAAAATTGGCGATTTGCTTCAGCTACGCCACGCTGAATATATTCAAACCAAACCAAGAAAATAACATCATTCATTTTTGATATGCGTTATTATAGCCCCTAAGATTTTCATATTAATTTTCTTGGTAAATTCAAATGGCCGACATTGGTAAATATAATACCCTTTCTGTAGTTGCAGTCACCGAAAAAGGTGCTTATTTAAGCGCTGGAGAACTGGGTGAAGTATTACTACCGAACCGTTTTATTCCTGAAAACTGTAAAGTAGACGATAAACTCACTGTCTTCATTTATGTTGATTCAGCTGAACGCATTATTGCGACCACTGAAAAACCGTTTGGCCAGGTAGATGAATTTGTTTCATTGAAAGTAAAACAGCTCAATAAAATGGGTGCATTCCTTGATTGGGGGTTACCTAAAGATTTATTAGTACCTTTTAATCAACAGCATACACCAATGGAAGAAGGAAAATATTATCTAGTACGTATTTTTCTTGATACCACCACGGACCGAATTGCCGCTTCAAGTAAGCTCGACAAATATATTGATATTTGGCCTGCTGATTATCAACAGTGGGATAAAGTTAAATTGATGATTGGTGGAAAAACTGATCTTGGCTTTAAAGCGATTATCAATGATAAGCATTGGGGCTTACTTTACGACAATGAAATCTTTCAACCATTACGTGTTGGTAAAGTTGTCGACGGTTTTATTAAAAATATACGTGAAGATGGCCGTATTGATTTATCACTTTCACGTTCAGGTGAAGGGAAAGTTAATGACTTTGCTGATAAATTATTAGCTCACATTGCAGAAAATGATGGATTTAGCCCATTACATGATAAAAGTTCGCCTGAGCTCATTCAACGTATTTTAGGTGTCAGTAAAAAAACCTTTAAAGCGACAGTTGGAAACTTATTGAAGAAAGACAAAATCACGATTGAAAAGTCAGGTCTTAGATTAAAGTAAATCGTTAAACATACTTTGTAGATGAAGCCTTAGCCTCATCTACAAAGCTATTATTCTACTGCTTAAAAACTTCCTCTAATACCAACCGTAAACCCTCGTGCCGGTAATGGTGAAACACCTTTGAGAAATGACGTATGTACTCGTGCTTCTTCATCAGTAATATTATTCACTTTTAAAAATGCCACCATATCGTCTCCAACATTATTAATAAAGTAATTAAAGTTAGCATCTAGCATGGTATAGCCGTCTGTTTCACTTTCAAGTTCAGCGGTATTTGACTGCTTAAAATAATGCGTTGCACTAATCTCAGCCGAATATTCATCCGTTATATAATTGAATTGTCCACCAAAACGCATAGGTGGAATTCTTGGTAGATTGTCGCCATCAGTTACTTTTGCATGGATATAATCGGTAAACATACTAGCTTTAAGTGAAGGTGTTACTTGATAGAATAATTCAGCTTCTATACCGAACATCACCACATTACTCTGTTGGAAAACATATACCGGTAAACCTTCGCTTTCCTCTGCATGCTCTTCTACGCCTTCATCCAAATGCTGTTCTTCTAGAGCTTCATTATGATCATCGTGTCCATCTTCTGCAAATAGCCCAGTATTCGCTTGATAATAATAATCGTCAATATGATTATAAAAAGCACTAGCAACGAAACCAAAGTCACCTTCAAATTTTCTCCAAGTAAGATCTAGATTATAAGCCGTTTCTAGCTCAACATTTTGATCAGACAAGTCTACATGTAATTCATGGTCTTCTTCATGTACCTCAAACAATGCCCCAACTTCATAAGTATTCGTGCCGATATGAGCACCATTCGAAAATAATTCACTCGCTGAAGGTGCTCGCTGAGAAAACGCAGCAGAAAATCCTACATTATAACCCCTTGAATATTCCCATACAGCGCCTAAAGACGCGCTTATAGGCGTAAAGCTCTGCTTATTAAAATGCAACTCTTCTTCATGGCTGCCTAGTTCATCGCTATGTTCACTGTGTGATTCAACTTCAGCATTTGCACTCAAGGTTACATGTTCGGCACGTATACCTAGTTGCCATAAAACATCCTCTATGTGTTTCTCTTCAAGCCAAGCAACAGCAATTGATTCTGTATTTGAAGGAGGCGTAAATGCTTCTTCTCCAATCGCATTAAAATCATTTTCTTTATAGTGCAATGTCCATGCACCTTTCCAACCGTCAACGGCTTGATGATAAAGATCAAAGCGTGTTTCTAACATCTCATTATTAAATTGAGTACCGACTTCACCTCCTTCAATTTCTTGATGTTGGTAATCTGTGTAGGCTGCTTTACTCATTACACGATTAATAAAACTGTCTTCAAAACTCACTTCACTCAGTAATTGGTATCTGTCTTGTACTAAATCACCAAAAACAGCGCCTTCTTCAGCGATTTCACCCCCTATTTCTTCATGTTCTTCTTCACCGTGTTCTGAGTGCCCAGGAATACCGTAAGTTCTTTCCATTCGTCCATACGAAAAGCCAATATATCCTGCGTCAAACAAATAACTTGAACCAAGGGTAAAACCTGATGACTTCGAGGCACTGTTCTCTAGAATACCTTTAATTTCTTCGTCTGAATGTTCATCATGACCTTCTTCATGTTCATCATGACCTTCTTCATGTTCATCATGATCTTCTTCATGTTCATCATGGTCTTCTTCTGCAGTCGCATAGCCTGGGATCTTATAATCATTAGATTCACGCCAAAACGCATCAAGATGCACAGCTAAACTTTTGTACCCTGTGTTTATATTGAGTGTCGCTTCATTTTCATCTGCAACATCATTATGCTTTAGTAAATAATCGACCTGATTATCAGTATTTGTAGGTACTCTATTATCAACGACATTCACCACGCCACCTATCGCACCACTGCCATAAAAAAGCGTTGACGGACCACGTAGTACTTCTACCTGTTGAGCGGTACCAGCGTCGGCTGCAACCGCGTGGTCTGGTCCGACGCGAGACGCATCTCCTACGTCTAAACCATTTTGTGTGATTAACACTCTTGGTCCGTCCATACCACGAATAATAGGACTACTTGCTACTGGGCCAAAATAACTTGAATGTACACCCACTTCATTTTTTAGTGTTTCACCTAATGTAGATGCTTGCTTTAAACGCAGCTCGTCACCAGAAATAACACTTACTGGCAAGGCCGACTCAATACTCGATGAATGCAAAGGTGTCGCATAAACATCAACCACTTCCATGACCGTAGCACTGAGTGAAATTGTCACCTCGGTCATGTCTTGATCGGTAATGGTGAAATACTCGTTGATATGACTAAAGTTTTTAGCGCTAACATGAAGTTCTACTTTACCAACACCAATATCATTAAAAGTAAATTGGCCTTTTTCGTCAGTAACTGCTTTATATTTGGTATTAACCAAAGAAACTTTAGCTTTCGCAATTCTGTTGCCATCGGCATCAAATACTACGCCTGAAAATTTTTGAGCATGGCTGGCAGCGCCGACCATTAATAATGATAAAGCACACAAAGGCGCAATTTTATTGATATAAATTGATTTCATTTTTTTTCCAATAGATAGATCTAAAGAAGATTAGCGATTAAGCTAATTTTCTAAAATTTTTATTTTTGAACTGCATTAATTATTATCTATTGAACAGGGGGGGCACGTAATTGTGGTATCAAATAAAACGGCGTGTAACGATTAACTATAATTAACGTTTGCGTGGATTGTTGATAATTACTGACGTTAACCAGTTTTAAGGTGATATTATTCTTTGGTGTGTCAATGTTATGCTGACACAGTTTACACTGCTGTAATTCAACATTATCAGGTATCAATTCACCATGAGAACTATGACTAAGCGTGGCGCACAGAAATGCAGACATGATCAATAAACTTATTATTGATTGCCGACTCTGTGAAAAAAACTGTGTAAATAAAAAGTAATAGCTACGCATATTTTGTTATATTATAACAACTAGAACTATTTTTCAATCCTTGTTAATAAAATAGCGATTGTTATTACTTTTATAATGTTTTGCAAAAATATTCCTCTTAATTGCTAGTGCAAAAAAAAAGTCATCAGCCATTTATTTCTAAATAGCGGATGACTTTCTTAAAAATAATTTATTCAGGACTGAGCTACTGAGTACCGCCAATTGTCATTTCATTGATTTTCAAAGTCGGTTGGCCAACACCTACCGGAATACTTTGACCATCTTTTCCACAAACACCAACGCCAGCATCAAGTTTCAGGTCGTTACCGACCATACTGACATTTTTCATCGCTTCAGGACCACTACCAATTAACGTAGCGCCTTTTATTGGCGAAGTAATTTCACCGTTTTCAATAAGGTAAGCTTCAGAGCTGGTGAAAACAAATTTTCCAGAGGTAATATCAACTTGACCACCAGCAAAATGTGGCGCGTAAATGCCTTTTTTCACTGACTTAATAATATCTTTTGGATCATGTTCACCCGCAAGCATATAAGTATTAGTCATTCTAGGCATAGGTAAATGTGCATAAGATTCACGGCGACCATTGCCGGTAGGTGCTACACCCATCAGCTTAGCATTGTGCTTATCTTGCATATAACCTTTTAAAATACCTTTTTCAATCAGTACATTGTATTGTCCGGGTGTACCTTCATCATCAATTGAGATTGAACCACGGCGATTAGGGATTGTGCCATCATCAACAATAGTGCATAAATCAGAAGTCACTTTTTGACCGATTTTACCTGAAAATGCTGACGAACCTTTACGGTTAAAATCACCTTCTAAACCATGACCAACGGCTTCATGTAACAGCACGCCAGGCCAACCTGAGCCAAGTACAACAGGTAACATGCCAGCTGGAGATTCTATTGCCACCACATTGACTAAAGCTTGACGAACCGCTTCTTCGGCATAAGCTAAATAACGTGCTTTACCATTTTCAAGTTCAAAGAAATAACTATAATCAGTTCGAGCACCGCCGCCAGCACTGCCACGTTCACGTTTACCATTATCTTCAACTAATACTGAGCAATTTAAGCGAACCAGTGGACGTATATCAGTAGCAAAAGTACCATCGCTAGCAGCCACTAATATTTTTTCATAAACACCTGACAAACTAACAATAACCTGCTGAACACGCTTATCAACTGAACGAGCATGGGCTTCAATTTCATGCATTAAGGTGATTTTTTGCTCTTGCGCTAGACTGCCTAACGGATCAGTGGCTTGATAAACTGATTTCACCGTTTGATTTTTAAAAGCAAGTACACGACCATTTTGGTCGGCATTTGCAATACCTTTAGCGGCATCAGCTGCTTTTTTTAACGCGAGGGGAGAAATATCATCAGAGTAAGCAAAACCAGTTTTTTCGCCTGATATTGCTCGCACACCAACACCACGTTCAATATTATATGAACCTTCTTTGACAATGCCATCTTCTAGCATCCATGACTCATGACAGCTCGACTGAAAGTATAAGTCGGCTAAATCAATGTTTCGTTGATATATATTGTTTAACGTTTGATCTAAAAGATCTCGGTCAATTTGGCTATCGGCTAAAAGTTCGCGTTCAACACTATTCATATTTTTCACTTATCGTATTAATTTATTTAATTTGGGCGTTTTAATGTGCTTTCAAATTGATTATGTTCAGTAACAGGCATTGCTGCTCTTACTCTGTCTAGTTCGTCACGGGAAAATTCAACACTAATACTACCAATACCTTGCTCTATACAGCTAAGTATTTCTCCCCAAGGACTGATAATCATACTGTGTCCCCATGTTTCTCTACCATTAAGATGCGTACCATGTTGGGCTGCAGCTACAATATATACTTGATTTTCAATGGCACGTGCTTGTAATAATGTTTGCCAATGTGCTTGACCGGTTATCACAGTAAAGGCGCTTGGTACCGTAATAATATCAGCACCTAACAAGCGAAGTTGGCGATAAAGTTCAGGAAATCTCAAGTCATAACAAATTGTTAAGCCAATATTCACAGTTGCAGCTTGCCAACAACAAATTTTATCACCTGCTTGAGTATAGCGAGATTCACGATAACTTTTTTCGTTATCTTCAACATTAGCGTCGAATAAATGAATTTTATCGTACTGTATTAACTCATGACCTTGCGGTGAAAAAATACAACTACTGTTAGTAAACTTATCTTCAATTTTAGCTGAGGTTACTAGTGGAATACTACCAGCAACCAAAAGCACCTGATATTTTTTGGCTAACGTTGCCAGCTTATCTTTTAATGATCGTTTAGATACTGCTAATTGCTCAGCGTCTTTTCCTCCAAAGAACAAACAACACTCAGGTAAAACAACAATATGTTCATCACTCGAAGTAACTGGCGATAATCGGGCTAATTCAGCTTCAATACTCACTAGGTTTTCTTCAACATTCGGTACAGAGCATAGTTGTATTGCCGTAAGTCTAACCATCTAGGTTTATTTCCTTGTGATCTTTTATACCCTCTGTTTTATTTACTGGCGTCACAGGGGTGATATTGTTCTGATCAGGAATGCTATCAATAACTTCAGGAGGTGTTGAACGGCCAACTTTTATATTTTGGGTTTTTTTATCAACTACTTTTACTACGGGTAAATCAATTGGCCCGGTAACTTCCATTTTATATTCTGAAACAACTTGCGAGGTAATAACACCATCAAGAGCCAAAGCACCAATAAAGGTCAATGGGTTTAATGTCGCTATCCAGGCAATGGCCGGTAGGCTTGAGGTTAAATTGGGCTTATAAGACATTTTATAATCGAGTACTTGGTCATTTAAGTTGGTATTACCTTTTATAGACAAGTCGCCTGCCGCACCTTTCATAAAAGTGTTGTCGGTATAAACAATGCCATTTTTGACCTCAAAATCTCCTTTAATGGAATCATAGAACATACCATCACTAAAAATATCTCGAAAATCAAACTTCAATTTACGCACTAAGGACTGCAAACTGAGTAGTGAGAATGCTCGGGCTTGATCAGGTACTTCAGCTAAATATCCGTCTGAAAGTTTAACTTGGCTTGTACCGTTAAAGCTTTCTATCGCGAAATCTAAAGGGCTACCTGTCCAGTTGAAATTATAGTACAAGTCCAATTCACTATCTTTTATAGTTGAAGGATAACCTAATTTCTCGACTTCTTGATCAACATTTTTCGCTTTCAATTGACCTATAACAGTGGTTTGAGACTCATCGGCATTATGTTGCCAACTGGCATCAAAACTTAACTGTGTTTTCCCCCGTGTAGCCGTAAATTTTTTGATGGTTAACGTATCAACAGCAGACCGTTCAATAGAAAAATCAACTTCACCAAAATCAAACTTTCCATAGCTACAACTCGAACATTTTCCGCGAATAGGCGGAATATTAGCAAAAATAACATCGTTACTTATCGGTTCTTCTGATGGTTCCTCAACAAGACTTTCATTAACAAGTTCATCATCTGCCGTTAAGTGAATAAAATCAGCATTAAGCTCTATCCCTTGTTGATGCCAATCAGGATAAAACTTAGCTTTGGTTCGTGTTTCTTTGGCTTGCAATTCAAGTAACCACCATTGCACTTCATCGTTAAGATTAAAAGAGACGTCAGTTAATTCTTGTCCTAATACATTAAGCTTTTCAACCTTGCCCCTAATACGTTTAGGCGCACTTAACAGGGTAACATTATCTGCAGTTGTATTTACCGATGCTTGTTCTATGCCATCAAGAATATCCAAAATTAACGGTTGCCACTCGGTTACTGAGGCGGTAGATAAGTTTGTCGTGATATGAAAGCCTTCCGTTGGTAATAACATATGTTCATTACCTAAGACTAAATGTGCTTTAGTAAATTGCACTTTACTATGATTTAACTCACCATAAAAATTCAGCTCATCACCGATTTGTGCGTAAAGTACGGATGAATTTTCCTCTCCAGAAACTTTTACCGTAACATTAAGTACATCATCGGCTATTTTTTTATAAGGAGCAGGTAATGAAAGTGCTATATTTTCTAAAGTAGAGTCCAGTAAGAGTTCATAACTAAAACCAGCTTGATGGTGCATCTTTAGCGTTAAATCACCTTGCCACGCTAACAGACCCTGACCATATTTTTCAAGTAATTCTGGCAGCTCTTTTTTCCAAGCAGTTTCTGGCCACTGCGCTTGTAGGTTAATCAATGTTTGGTAATATTTACGGTTAGTATCCTGAGCTTCTACTTTCAGTGCTAAGGGCATTTTTCGCCAATTTAATGTCAGTCCTTGCGTCTTTATTACATCATTTTCGTAGCTCAATTCACCATTCACTTCTGTAAAGTTCATGGCAGGTGCTTGCAATGCTATTTTATTATTCTTGAACTCAACTTTGCCACTTGCCACAGCACTATCAAGGTCATTCAAAGGTAAATTTAGTGCAAAGCTACCTGAAATATTTTCTGATACTTGTAGCTGGTTTAGTGTTTCTCCAACCGTGTCGGCCAACGGACTCTTGTTCATTAAGTCACTTACTGCATTGGCTTGGGTATTTTTAAAATTCGCGGCAACCGTTAATATTTGTTGGCCAGCTAAATCATCAATAGCAACCTTAACACCGGTAACGTCTATACCAGTAAGCTCGCCACCTCGCCCCGTAATTAGCATGCTGTTGTTAGTGAAATTTAAGTTAGCATCAAAATCATTAATCACTGGCCAACTTGGATCGAACTGAAATTGACTCTTGACCAATTCTGCATTAACAACAAACACACCGCTATTATCTTCAAATGGAAATTTATCGAGTGGCCCATTAAAAAGCACTTGAGCTTGTGCGAATTCCCCGTCAATGATGGCTAAGTTTAAGTAATCGACCAGCTCCTGCCCCATCAGTAGATGTGGGTAAAAATAGTTTGCGAGCTTAGCGTCACCTTGATGCACATTAGCGAGTAATGCCATCGTGATCGTTTCATCTTCCAGCGCTTTAATTTCTACATCGGCGGTAGCATGAAGTTGTTTTGATATCATTTCGATTTGCTGAACTTTCACCAATAGTTCAGCATGATTAAAGTCGACATTAACTCGTGCAGCAATCGATTGGTATGGAATGGGATAAAGAAAGTGTTGGTCAAAATCTAGCTCTCCATTTTCAGCTAACAATTTAACCTGCAAGTTTTTTTGAGTGAAGGTAAGTTCACCACTGACATTTTCAACGCCGGGGATCCCTTGACTAAACGAAGAGGTAACATCTGAAAATTGCGCTACGGCTTTAATATCATCGTCATTATTGAGTAGATAAACGTCGGTTATCTGGCCAACTGGAGCAAGGTTATTTAATAATGTTTCACTCTCTGGGTGACCAGAAAAAAGTGGATAAAGGTCAGCTAAACCAAACAATTCTAATGAAGAGATATACGTGAGTAAGCCATTGGCTGTTCTTTTTGTACTGATGGTTAAAGGCTGCCAAGCCTTATTATTGGTGTAGAACTGTAATGGTGTGGTCGTAGTGCTTATGTTTTTAGCATCGTCAAAATTTTCAACCAAGATATTACCTTCGTCGATGCGAATACTGTGTAATTCATCTTTAAAAAGCCAGCTCACTTCATTATCGCCTAATGCGATTTGTAACCTGTTGGCTTTGCCTTTGTTTAAGGTATACCAAGCACTAAAATTAACCGATGAATAAGTTTTGTTATTTTCGATAGCAAAAACAGTATCTAGCCAAGGAGTTACATTAAGCTTATTTGCTTCAAGATATAGTTGACCACTTAAATCGCGAAGATCTTGTCCAGATGCATCAAGATTAAATTTAATATTATTAGATGTTAACCCGTCAATAAGCATACTACCCGTAGCTCGGTGATGATTGCCATTATTTACCCAAGCAAGTTGGTCGACCACAAAAGTTCGTGTTTTTGACTCATCTTGCAGGGTAATATTGCTATTTATTAATGAAAAGCGATTAATTTGCTGAAACAATACATCGCTGATGGTAGCAATAACGGTACTATCTTCCGCGCTTTGATCTTTTGCCGTTAATAGTGCTTTATCAAAAAAAACTTGCACACCTGCTAAGGTTATATCTTGAGAAATCAATTTTTGATGGCGTAAGCTTCCCCAGAAATCAACAGTCAATTCCATACGAGCCACAAATATATTAACGGTTTGAGTATCTAGCACATTAACTTTTTCAACAACTATCGTTGGCCCGTCAACCTCCCACTCCATGCTCAACGAGCCTATGGTTACATTGCTATCATAAGTTTCATTGAGATAATATTGTAAGTCTTGATGAAAATTATGTGCGTAGGGCAAAGATAAACGAAACGCACTGATCAGTACCGCAAAAAGCACCAACAAAATTGCCAATACTTTATACAGTCGATTTAACCAACGATTCGAAAAAGCTGAAATACTCATAAAATGAATTTACTACACACTTAATTATCTTAATTTTTAACTTACGGTGATTGATTTATTTACCGTTAAATCATGTTTGAAGCCATCATACTAAATTGCCTACACGGATGTAGGGACTTAGGTTTAGTCTGGAACTATAAACCTAAGTTTAAGTAACAATAAGACCCTAATGGCCTTTATTGATAGTTTTTAATTACATCATAATCACATCAAACTGCTCTTGATTATACATGGTTTCTGTCTGAACTTTAATTTGCTTACCGATGAAGACTTCTAACTCAGCAAGGTGATGATATTCATCATTAATTAGTGATTCACTCACTGCAGAAGAAGCATAAACAGTGAATTTATCTGAATCATAGGCGCGATTTACTCGTACTATTTCACGCAAAATTTCAAAACAAACGGTTTCAACAGTTTTTAAATGCCCTCGACCTGAACACACTGAACATTCGCCACACAATATATGTTCTAAACTCTCTCGGGTACGTTTGCGGGTCATTTCTACTAAGCCGAGCTTAGAAAACTTACTAATACTGTATTTAACATTATCTTTCGCCATCGCAACATCTAAACTGTGTAACACACGTTTTTGGTGCTCGGCACTGTTCATGTCAATAAAATCGACAATAATGATGCCACCTAGATTTCTCAGTCTCAACTGTCGAGCAATGACTTGTGTGGCTTCTGAATTAGTATTAAAAATAGTTTCTTCTAGATTACGATGGCCGACAAATCCACCGGTATTTATATCAATCGTGGTCATCGCTTCGGTTTGATCAATAATTAAGTAACCACCCGACTTCAATTCAATTCTTCTATGCAACGCTCTTTGTATCTCATTTTCGACATCAAACAAGTCAAAGATTGGTCGCTCCCCTGGGTAATTCTCTAAAAAAGGGGTTAAATTAGGGACAAATTCTTCGGTAAATTCCCGCAACTGCTCAAAAGTCAGTTTTGAATCGATACGAATTCGTTCAAGATCAATACCAACAAAATCACGGAGTACACGAAATGCTAACGAAAGATCTTGATAGATAGGCGCTTTCATTTGCTTTCTTTTTTTACGGTCTTGCACTTTTTTCCAGACACGACGTAAAAATTCAGCATCATGTTTTAATTCTTTTTCATCAGCACCTTCAGCAGCCGTTCGAACAATAAAGCCGTGTTCTTCACTACAATATGGTGTAATAATATCTTTGAGACGATTGCGCTCTTTTGAAGATTCAATACGTTGTGATATGCCCGCATGATTAGCATTTGGCATTAACACCAGATATCGAGCGGCTACGGTAATATCTGTGGTTAAGCGCGCTCCTTTGGTGCCCAGTGGATCTTTAATGACCTGAACCACAATTTGTTGGCCTTCATGCACTAACGCTCTAATGTCAGGTACGTGGTCAGCGGGCAAATCGTCATTACTAATAATGAGTTTAGTGTTGATGTCTGAAGCATGTAAGAACGCGGCTTTTTCTAAATTAATATCAATAAAGGCTGCTTGCATACCCGGTAAAACCCGAATAACTTTACCTAGATAAATATTGCCAACCAAACCACGACGAGATTCACGTTCAACATGAACTTCTTGCAATACGCCATTTTCTATTAGCGCAACTCGAGTTTCACTTGGGGTTACATTAATCAGTAATTCACCGCTCATAAAATTTCTCCGTCGCTGAGGGGGCTTGCTTGGTCTTGAACAGGGGTAGGTAAACCTAACTCAGCCAATAATTTTGCTGTTTCATATAAAGGTAAACCGACTACAGCAGAATAACTACCTTTAATTTGTGTCACAAATTGTCCACCAATACCTTGAATACCGTACGAGCCTGCTTTATCTTGAGGTTCGCCGGTATGCCAGTAGCGCTTAATTTCTTCAACAGACAATTTTTTAAAGGTAACATCCGTAGAAATAACCGCGGATAATATTTGTTTGTTTTTTACAACGGCAATGGCGGTCAGTACTTGGTGAGTGTTGTTTGATAACATTAGCAGTTGTTGACAGCATGCTGCAATATTCTCCGGTTTACCAAGAATATGATTGTCAAAAATAACGCTAGTATCAGAACCGAGCACGACACTACCTGCTACTTGATTTTTTGAGACTACCGTCGCTTTTTCAATCGCCAAACGTAACACATAATCGCTTGGTGATTCATTGTCGATGATGCTTTCATCGATATCGGCAGAAATAGTTTGAAATTGATAACCCAGTTGGCTAAGTAATTCTTTTCTTCGTGGTGACTGTGACGCTAAAATTAAAACGGACTTCATAGAAAAATTACTCAGTTAACGGGTCAATAACAGGGGTTAAGTAATACGAAAGTGACGACGTACTTTTCTTAATAATAAAAACGCCCAAGGCCACAGTACAATCGTTGTGATCACCGGATATAAATAACTAGGTAGGAACACAGCATCAGTTAAAAACCGTTGCATCCAAAAAACAATTAAATGGTATAACGCCGATAAAACACCAACAATGAGTGATTGTTGCCAAACAGAGAAATTTCTAATTTTTTGAAAGTTGCCCGCGATAATATAAACAGCAAGAGCCATCGCCATCGTGTGCACACCGAGAATAGACCCCAGTAAAACATCGAGTAATAAGCCAACAAAACCAGCGGTTATAACATTAATACGCGCGGGTAAGGCTAAGCACCAGTATACTAATACCACTAACACCCAGTCTGGACGAAAAACATCAATACTTTGGGGTAATGGCATAATACTGGCGATTAAAGCGATAACCGTCGTAAAAATAATAATCAAAAGGTTACGTATCGACATTATTTAGTCCTGTACTATCTTCACTTTTTTTATTATCAGGTACGTTTGGTGTTACTACTTTTTGCGAAGGTGCAAAAATTTCTGATGCTTTTTCAGGCCACAGCAACAATAAATAGCGTAATCGATCAATTTTAGCGACTGGCTGACTTTGTACTAAAGCAAAAGCATTTGCATCATTCTGTGAAACTTTGGTCACTCGCGCAACAGGATACCCTTCAGGGTACTTATCGCCAAGACCTGAAGTTACTAATAAATCACCCGTGCGAACATCGGTGCTGTGTTGCACAAAATTATGGGTTAATCTGTCTATTTGCCCTGTTCCTGAAGCGACTAAACGCACACCATTTCGACTAACTCTAACAGGTACGGCATGGGTAACATCAGTAATTAAAATTACCCGACTACTATTAATACCCACATGTAATATTTGCCCAACAATACCTTCATCGTCAATAACCGGTTGACCTTCAAAGACACCATCATCACTGCCACGATTAATAACGACTTGCTGACTATAAGGATCAGAGTCGACTGATATTATTTCAGCGACCATTTTCTTTACTTCACCACGTATCGGCGAAGCCAGTAATAAACGCAACCGCGCATTTTCTTTCTTGATAATTTCAAGTTCTAATAGTTGTTGATGAAAACGCAATTCTTCAACTTTATATTGCTGGTTGTCACTGAGTAGTTGTCGCCGCGTAACAATATTTTCGGCAGCCCAAGTCATGACTTGCTTAGGAGTCGTCGCTAAATACTGTAAGGGGCTGACCAGAGACTGTAAATAACCCCGAATATTTTCAAAGCTATTCATTTTGTGATCGAAGAAAATTAAAGACACAGAACAAAACAGCACCAACAAGAGTCGGTGCTGAGGGGAAGGGCCATGTTTAAATATTGGATTCATATAAACCTAAAATTTATTTAGGGAATGGTCATCGTTAAGCTACATAGGTAAATTTAAGTAATAGATACAAGATGAGATTAATCAATAAGTACTTCTAATAGCTAAATTTACCCTACAACGACAGACGGAAGTGTTACTTACTCATAAGAGAATAAATCGCCACCGTGCATATCAATCATCTCAAGCGCTTTACCACCACCAAGAGCCACACACGTAAGTGGATCATCAGCAACGACAACAGGAATGCCCGTTTCTTCCATTAATAAACGATCCAAGTCACGTAATAATGCACCACCACCTGTAAGTACCATACCACGCTCTGAAATGTCAGAAGCTAGTTCTGGTGGCGCTTGCTCTAAAGCAACCATAATAGCACTAACAATGCCGGTTAGTGGTTCTTGTAGTGCTTCTAATATTTCATTACTGTTCAACGTAAAACTGCGAGGAACACCTTCTGCTAAATTACGGCCACGTACTTCAATTTCTAGTACTTCTTCACCTGGATAGGCTGAACCAATTTCATGTTTAATACGCTCAGCAGTTGCTTCGCCGATCAAACTACCAAAGTTACGGCGTACATAATTAATAATAGCATCATCAAATTTATCACCACCGATACGTACAGAAGAAGAATAGACTACACCGTTCAATGAAATAATACCAACCTCGGTGGTACCACCACCAATATCGACGACCATTGAACCTGTTGCTTCTGAAACGGGCATGCCTGCTCCGATAGCAGCAGCCATTGGCTCGTCAATAAGATAAACCTCACGAGCACCCGCACCAAGTGCTGATTCACGTATCGCACGACGTTCTACTTGAGTTGAGCCACAAGGAACACAAACGAGCACACGAGGACTTGGACGCAAGAAATTATTACTATGAACTTGCTTAATAAAGTATTGCAGCATTTTCTCAGTAACAAAAAAGTTAGCGATAACACCATCTTTCATTGGGCGAATAGCTTCAATATTACCTGGCGTTCTGCCCAGCATTTGTTTTGCAGCAGAACCTACTGCGGCAACACTTTTTGAACCACCAGAGCGGTCTTGGCGAATAGCAACTACCGAAGGCTCATTCAAAACGATGCCTTGATCTTTTACATAAATAAGAGTGTTCGCCGTTCCTAAATCTATTGATAAATCATTAGAAAACATGCCGCGTAATTTTTTAAACATAAGATCAAAATATCCTAAAATGTTATGAAGGAGAATAATCCCCTTTTGCTCTCAACAAAACCTTGAATTAATCAAATAGCATTTAGTTAAGTGTATTAATAATATATTGGCTAATCATACCTGAGTGTTTCAATATTGTGTTATTTGAATCATCAAAAATATCAAAAATAATAACTTTTTTATCAATTTTTTACTGTGCAGGTCATAATCAAGTGAATTGTTAGGTAAAAATCACTAATTACCAATTTCTCGCCATGAAATAATTCGGTCATTACCCCGATACACACCGAATGTGGCTGTTGCATTTGCATTTTCATCATGCAAATTACTCACGTTACCTGACCAGTTATATTTCAACCATGTTGGAGTAGTGTACTTAATATCAATAGCCCCTTGTTTATCACCGCTAAGCAGGTAAATATTTTGAAATTGACCGCCAGTAAAACTGCCCACATTGCCACTAATTAAAAGATCACTAATGATTATGTCATTTGTGGGGTTAGTAAAAGACCAATGAGAACCAACATTTGTGATTACTGAAGAATCATCATCCGAATTACGTTGAAAATTACCAGAGGTATTAAGAAATTCAACTTCAAAAGACTGAATTAATGCTGATGTTTCAGGGCCAAAACTGTTTGCGAGTACTAAGCGGCCAAAACGTTGAAAGCCTCCTGTTGGTTGTATAATTAACGGAAGAGTTGTATTAACATTTATACCCACACTATCAGAATCAATAATGCTATTAATGAGTATATCGTAGCTCACCGTAAACTCAGATACTTCTGAATTACTATCTTTAGTATAGGTAAATGTATCCGAAGGAGAGAAGCTATAATGCATTACGCCATTTGACAATTTGATCAAATCACCCGTTGATGTTGTAGCTTCTACAACCATTTTAGTCGCATTATCAATACCATTAACTACAGTATCTGCTAATGGGAATGTTCTGGTAATATTAGCCGCTATTAATTTTTGAAATGATGTTTCCGTATAATTTTGTGTTTTAACCCCTGAAGCATTTTGTGCTGTAATGGTTAATAAAGGAACATTAAAATAACCAAATGGCTGACCAATATACGTAAAATCTGTAGCGCCAGCGTTTTCAAATGAGTTGTCAGTAACAGTTACATCAAAGTAACTTGGGTAAAAACGACCAACATCAAGAAAGCTCAAAGCATTTATGGTACTTCCCAGATAATTATTATCTTTTATATTAACACTGATGATACCAACTTCATCGTAACTGGCGAGGAACTCTTTCTCTGTAGTATTTATGGTTTGCCAGTTTTCATCCGTTGAATTTGAAGCATTGATTACAGTTACATCATTAGTTAAATCAACACCAACAGTTAAATCACCCAAAACAGAAGTGCCTGATGAAGGTAAAATGTGCCTAACATCTAAGGCTACGGCGCTCGATGATTGAGGTATGTAGTTAGGTGTTTCGGTGTTGTCACTGCATTGCCCACTATAATTAAATTTAAAACCTTCTGCTGCAACCTGTTTTGGATTACCGTCAGGCGTCACATTATTTAAAAGTACGTCATCTAATTTATACGCCGTTAAAACAATTTTTGATGGAATGAAATCTTTACTAATAGTAGCACTAGACACTCCCGATGAAACCTTCTCACTGAGCGTAAATGTCAAGGTGCCAGCATCAGCGTACTCGACAGGTAGCGTCGCTTCACCCGCTGCATCAAAGATAATACTGCGTGTTTGACTCTGTCCTGATGTAGCCATGTTGGCATTGCTAATTAAGGGTAGTTTTGTTCCAAAAGTGGGATTAGAATAACTAAAACTAACATCTAAATCTTGGCTACCAGTAAAAGCAGGTGCACAGCTAACGCCTGAATCACTTAACTTAACCGCTTTAATTTCAAAATTAACACTCTCACAAGACGAAACATCAGATCCTGAGTTCACATCGAGTAAAAAACCTGCATTAGCAAAGCTTATGCCACAACTTGTATTACTACCATTATTGCAGGTATAAGTCTGATCTGAACTTAGCGTAATGGTTTCTTCAACTAAGTGATTAAAGCTAGTGCTTGTTTCACCTATAACAGTAACAGTTTGCTTTAGCTCGCCACCAGCAAATATTTGCACCTCGGTTGGCGTATCAATTGTTGCAGTACAAGCTTCATCGGCACATGCTTTTAGGGTTAAAATTTCGCTAAGACACGTTAACCCTTGAGCATCATGATTTATTTCGAAATGATGAATGGTGTCACAGGGGGGAGTGTCAGCATAAATAGCATTGACTTGAGTTTGCGTAAGAACATGACTAAATAAGTGTATTTCATCTATTGAACCATGTGCTGAACCGCCAAGCTCGGACTCAGTTGTGCTGTTATTATCACCAAAGTACAATGTATCTAGGCTTAAATTTAACCCTTGTGTTAGTGTGTTTCCCAAATAAGGGGTAACAGTATTACTTACCCCATTAACATAAATCTTAATATCATCACTCTTTGCATTCCAAGTAACAACAATATGTACCCAAGTATTGGCAGCAATTGAAGATTGATCTGTGTATCGTTCTATCCTATTTCCATCAGGATCTGAAGCTTCAAACTCTAAGTAACCTCCAGGCCAAATATACATCAAAAACTGAGCGTCAGAGCTTGCTGATGCGTCAAATAATACCTTTGCAGAAGAAGGTCCATCCCATTCGTCATTACTTCGATACCAAAAAGCTATACTACCTTGATCACCTAATGTATTGACATCAACACCCGTATCTATAGCATCACGTGTAGCCAGATTATTATTATCTGGTATGTCAACGGCTTGACATGAAATAGGATTAAGGAGCGTTGATGATATATTCCCTACAGGGCTCGCATGAAAATTACTACCAGAGCTATCTAATATTGAATTGCTACCGCTCCAAGTACTTTCTTCTAAATTATATTTTGCGATGGGTTCAAAATTACAACGTACCGCATCACGGCTTGTACCATCATAATTATTGTTAGCGAATTCATTGGTATATAAACTCGTTATTTCAGTGGATGAAAGTACTTGGTCATAAATCTTAAATTCATCGATTAGACCTTCAAAGCTTTGTGCTGGATTAAATGAACCTCCAAAACTATCTTGCTCCTGTCCTATAACTATCGCGTTTGACGAGGGTACCGATAATTGCCCGCTGCCAACCCCAGTATCACAATTTTGAAATTGATTATCTACGTACAAACAGACTTGGTCACTGGTACGTGTTACCAAAATATGGTGCCACATACTGTCAGTGATGGTTATGTTGCCTTCTAATATTGTACTTACATCCTGCACCTTTACATATACATCACTTTCGTTACTTAGGTATACCTCGAACTCATCATCATCTGTACTACTTCCTAATGCATGAAATATTGCTTGTTGGCTATAGCCATTAGCAACATTGACCCACACAGATAACGTTAAATCATTAAGGCCGTCAATAACACCGCTAGGTAATGTTAACCAATCCTCATAGCTTGGCGCTGAAAGATCAAGCGAATAATTTATTTGTGCTTCAACTGCTGATTCATATATGCCATTGATACCCGCATTATAGTTTCCGGTTTGATCTATAACTTCAGATCCTGAACCCGTATATATACATTCATCAAAACGATAATCAACAATGGGTATTGCAGGAACAACGTTATTTTCAGCTGTAACTGAAAGACTAAAATAATCTGTTCCAATCCAATTACTTTCATTATTAAATGTTTTTTCTTGTGAAACGATATAGATGGCAACTTGATTATTACTATCAATATAAGCAGTAATATTTGAAGTCACGCTTTGCTCTAATTCTTCCACCCAGTTTCTTGTTGATTGCGTAAGCAAGTCGAAAGAATTACTCTGAATATTCCAAATATAAATAAGTACACCATCTGTTTTACCTGCTTTACTATTTGACCCAAAACCATTCCAAAAAACATTCATTTCTGTAACTTCGTTAGCTGTTTCATCTAGTTCTACAAAGAAAAGCAAAGCAGGATATAGGTCTCTATCATAATTTATAAGGTCATGGTAGGTGTTATTATTTATTTCAATATAATCATAATTTGAAAAAGATAGTTGTGAGAATGCAGTACCATTATTTGAAGGTAATTGAGTGCTAGAAATCCCTTCATATGCAAAAATATCTACTCCCTGATTTCTTACAGAAAAATCATAGATTGTCGTTGTGGCTGCGCCAACAAAAAATGAAATAGACAGAAATAATAGTAATACGATGCGCTTCATAAATAGATAGAACCTGCTTTTAAACAAATATAAAAATGCCATTAAACTAAAATGGTATAATTAATCGTCAATCTGTTAAAAATATTACCAGTAATTATAGAACAAATGTAACGCTAAGTATCTAAACAAGCAATAAAAAATCCCGACAATGGCGAGGCTGTTTTGAATTTTTTTTACTTAACCTCAGCATTATTGAATAGGGCATTTTCTCATCGATAAAGCAATTAGTGCGATAGCAAAAATCATAAGGATAGATGGTTCAGGTAATTCAGCTGTAGGTCTGTCAGCAATATTACGTACGTAGAATGTTTCGTAATTCCAATAAATATTAGGTGTTATTGTCCAATTACTATTCACCCAGTCATTATTAAAATCTACGGTATTAAAGCGAATGTAATGTGTATTCCAATATTAGATGGCTTGAATAGTAAATTCGTTACCACTTCCATTAATACCCGTGAAACCTTGAAGAGTTAATTCTGTTTTCAAAATATTTAATTCATCTTCAGAAGCAAATATCTACCCTTTATGCAGTATTGGTTAGGTTAATTTAGCCTATTCGTGTACCTCTATGTTTACTGGAGAAGCCCAAGCCCAATAAAAACCTTTAAAATTAATGAAGAGTTGCAGTAAAACTTTCACTGTACAAACACTAATCAATTTATAAGCCAAAACCCAACGCATTGTTTTAACGTACATTATAAAAATAATTAACTATAAGTATTATGTTTTGTAAAGAATATTGACACATTATACAATACAGCATGAGTAATAATAGTATTTAAAGCTTATAAACTACGGGCTTCTATTACAATCGTTCGTGAAGTAACTATCCCACCAACATTACATTGCCCTGTGCTGGTAATCGTAAAATATACTACGCCATCATATTTTAAATCTTTACAGATTAAAGAGCTTATTTGACAATTAGCTAAGCCGTCATTATTACTTATACCACTAGGGGGATTTAACGTTTGCGGAGACACAAAACTGTTATTGTTTTCTGAAACCGTACTGCCATCACAATGGCGAGATGCACCGGTACCTAGAGGAAAAATTTCTCGCCCCCCCCACTGAACCCCGATTTGTGCTGTCGCGTAAGCGCGAGTACCCATCACTTCATAGGCAACAGATTCTGCACTAGTGTTTAACATACGAACAAGTGCCAAACCTAAGACTGTTATCACGATAATAATAAATACTGCAATAACTAAAGCACTACCTTGTTGATTTTTTCTAACTTTACAATGAGTTATAGTTTTTGTTAGCAATAGTTGCTGACCAACATGATTAAGGAACATTAGGCACCTGTACTTCATTATTAAAATGAATCGTTTCATTGTTACGAGAAAATTCGAAACCTAACTCAATAGTACCATTTCGTTGACGTGAACCTGTCCCAGCTTTAAAAGTAGCAGTAATTAAATCTTCAGCCATTAACACACCCGTACTTTGACCACTAATACTACCATCAGAATTATGACCATCTATATCGTAACGTACTAATTCATTGTTATTCTCATGGCAGTACATCACCGCTTTTTTGCTAATAAAAAGTCGTTGAGTAGTAGAGTCTTCAGTAAAGCTAATATCATTAAAAAACGTTAATGTATGAGGAGAACCGCTGCCATTGAAATTCCCTGACTTTAATGGAAACACTTTACTATTAATCGTTTGATAAACATCATCACTATTTAATGGATAAACCACCACAGAATAATTATCATCCTCTTCAGCGGTGAATGAAGTATCAGTAGGTACTAGTGTAACAACATTAGCATCCGGCTCAGGTGTAACCGGTATATCAATATAGACAAAGCTTTGTGCTATAGGGGTAAACTCTAAACAACCATTAAATAAAATTCTTGCGCTGTTGGGTACAGCGCCTCTTAACTCTCGATTTATACGCTCGATTGCAAATCGCGCTGACGACAATATTTGATTTCGGTCTGTCGCTTCAATAAAAATCTGTGCCCCAAACTTTAAAAAGCTACTTAACCCTATTGATAAAACACCTAAAATAACAATGACAGTTACCAATTCTATTAGCGTAAAACCAGCTTGCTTTTTCTGCATAGAAATATTGGCCATTAGAAGTTCACTTTATAAACAGAGAATACAAAATCAAAATTTTGTGGAGTACGTACAGTGACAGTAATTAATTTAGCGGTTGAATTATCTCCTGTGCCATTGCCGTCGTAATTGGCATCATTAATCACCTTAACGTCCATTGAAAAACCAACATATAGAGTAGAAATATCTTCACCTAACGAGTTCTCTAAAGTATCACCAAAATTAATAGCATCATAATCGTCAACATCGTCATAACCAGCTCTGGTTTCGCCGCTATCAGCGCCAATGGCAGAACAACTAATCCCAGACTCACCACAACGGATAAAACCTCCTGACATATCAGAATTTTCGTCAAAAGCTCGACCAATGATTTCATTAATCATCGATTGACCTAATTCAGCTGCTCTGATTTGGTGAACTTGCTCGGCACTTTGATTTGCTAGCGGATAAAGTAATGTGGTTAATATAGAAAAAGAAATAGATAACACAACGATACCAACAATGAGCTCAACCAAAGTGAAGCCTGCATGTTTTGTAATAACACTATTTTGCTTAGTTGGCTTCCTTATATTAATTCGCACTGATATAGCCCTCTGCATTAATAGTAATAATTAAAGTCTGCTCGCCACCTTCTATACTTATGGTCCTGGCTTGATCTGGCCGTCCCATTTGATCAAAAGAAAAACTATAACCACCATTTTGATCATCAAAGCTTAACGACTGTTCACTAATTTTTACTATAGTACTACTTGGCTCTGTATTCGATAAGAAACTTGGCGGACTGCAATTGCTATCTGGGATGCCTAGTTTTTTTTCGGTCACATAAACTAATAAACATTGGATAGCTGAAGTATCTTGCATGGCCCTTAATTGAATCGCACGCAATTTAGCTACAGTTTCAGCTTGGTAGCCAATTTCTTCGTAACCACCCGAAGTAAATATTTTAGGAATAACGGTTACGGAGAGGATGCCTATTATCATGATCACAATAACCAACTCAATTAAAGTAAAACCTGAATACTGAGAAAACTTCCCATTTTTTAACAAAAAATCACTCTTCATAAATCAAACCCTACTTTATAAGCCTAATGTGTAATAAGTTAAATGCACTCATTTATTTTAATGCCAGGAATACTAAATTTTGCTGAGACTTCATTATGTACAACAACACACGCACTATTAGGATCGGGAGCACCATCAAGATAACCATCAATTAGATATATAATTAAGCCCCTCTACCTGGATGCCAAAAATAAGATTAAAGCTTTCATCAACATCAATTAACGCGTTCCAATAAACTAGGGTATTGGGTGAGTAAAGTTGCCTGGTACAGTAAGGTATCTGTAGCTAAGTGCTGTTGAGGACCCTGATGATAACGTGATAGATGGTATTGGTGTATCTGTTTTTGTATTACTTTGATTGACTGCAATTAAAGTAATACTATGAACTAAATAAGAAGTACCTTGAACAGAAATTTTTACACCTTCTAGGCTTACGGTTCGAGCCCCCACACTTAAATCAATAAACTTTGGTGCAACCGTAGCAGCAAGAATACCTAAAATCACGATAACAACAACTAATTCAATGAGGGTGAAACCTTTGGTTCTCATTACTCTTTACCAGATTTTAAATATAAAATAAAAAAGGAGAGCCAAGCTCCCCTTTAAAAAATTAAAATCTAATCAAGAACACCCTAACAATCAGTTACATCAATTTCTGCACTCGCAGGGGTGACAATAACCGGACTGCCTGAACCAGAGGCGTCTGCATAAGTTACTTTACATTTTGTTGGATCGGCCGCATCATCATGACTATATACACCCGCAGCGTAAGTGATATCAGAGCCGTTACTTAACTCAACTAATTTATCAATGCCCAAGCCTTTTCCTGTTGTACCATCAGGTGTTCCTGTTCCTGCTCCTGCTACAGTAGGGTAGCCATAAATTAGAGCATAATACTGACCATTAATAACAACTTGTCCTGTAGCCCCAGTTTGACTTGAAACAATAGCTTTAGCATGAGCCAGATTCATCGCTGAATTAATGGTACCTTGCACCCCTTGAATTACTGATTTTTTGGCATCACCAGTCAGATCAATAAACTTAGGGGCTGCCGTTGCTGCTAAAACACCTAAAATAACAATAACGATAACTAATTCAATTAACGTAAAACCGGCTTGCCTTTGTAATTTTTTCATAATTTACCTTTTAATTTAATTTTAAATTTTTATTTATTTATTTATCTAACAATTAGTTTATTACTGCAATATTAATCTCTACACGACTAGTCGCAGGATAATAGGTAAAATTGTTGCCTATATTTGCCACACCTGGGTCAACAAACCCACCCGTTGTTGCATCTTTATTCAATGTTTCTTTTAAATAATAAATACAATGTGAGTCAGCGACATCACCTGTTTCAGCAACAATATAATTTGTAGTACTGTCTAATTCAGCAAATATTTTTAGTTTTGGAGGTTGTTGAAAAATATTATCCCAAATTTCTTTACAGTTAGCTGCGTCGAAGTCACCACCTAATGTTGCCCCATCGGTTAAACCCGTTACATAACCGGGACGCACACCTGCTGCTTCAGTGGTTAATATTAGACTTACACCATCATAAACTGTGGTGTTATTTGTGCCTGTAGTCGAACGTCCTTCAGCTTCCCACTGAGCTCTAGCTAGAGAAATACCCGTTGCAAAACCACCTGCCATACCTTCGATATTGGCTTGTTTAGCTTGATCAGTTAAATCAAGAAATTTAGGAATGGCCGTTACCGCTAAGAAGCCTAAAATAACTACAACAATGACTAATTCAATGAGTGTAAAACCTGCTTGTTTCTTCATCATAACCTCTTTTATCGTTTTGCTAACGCTTTAACTAGTGTTCCAAATTGATTCTAACAACGATTTACTAATAAAGTCACTTACTTAGTGTACTTTTACAGCATTATTAGCCTATAGAGAAAAAATTCAATACTTTTTATTAATATATCTTTATTAATGTATCTTTATTTCAGTGACCTTACCGTTACTTGGATGATATTCAAAATACTCACCCGAAGGTAAGCTATATTGGCAAAGATATTTTTGTTGCTGCCCCACTTGATTAGTTTTTATATTAACTATTACTGCAGAAATAGGCTGCTTTATATAAATCATAGGTGTTGCTAACACTTGTTGCCATATTTCCTGACACTCGTTTTCATGACTTAGGTTATTTACAGTTGATATGTCAACCCAACCGAATTCGTTTACTGCAATACGATTATTTTCGCGATCGCCATTGACTGCTGTTGCTTCTTTGATCTGGACCCAGCGGGGCTTATTATCCATAAACCATTGCGCATGAATGCCTATAACTCGTGCGGAAAACGTATTGGCAACAGAGTCAAAACCTACACGGAATAAATACTGCTCTTGTTTAAAAAAATAATAGAGGAATGTCGCCATAAGTAAACTAATCATAGCAAGTATGATCAGATTTTCAGCTAACGACTTACCTTTTTTAGCGCTTACTTGTTGTAATGTCATATTATAACTAATTTAGTCCATAAATATTATTATGCTATAGATACCTCAACAATTAAATCAACAAACTAAATTGATCTACGTTTCAAGTTATGGGCTCGTTACATGGAGAATAATCAAACGTAACGATTAAAGACAAACACTATGTACCTTTAAGGGCCGACATCATGTCCCACATTGGAGTAAATATACCCAATGCAAGCACCAATACCATCGCAGCAACAATAGCAATCATTATCGGCTCAATACGGGCCGTTAACGTACTCAGTTCGTAATCAACCTCGCGTTCATAGTAGTCACCAACTTCTTCTAGAAGCTCGTCTACTCGACCGGTTTCTTCACCAACAGCCACCATTTGCAAAACGAGAGGAGTAAATAACTTACTGACACTGGCTGAACGCAATAAACTGTCTCCACTTTCAATGCCACCGCGCATAGCTAAAATTTTATCTCGCATATAAGTGTTATCTACGGCGTCTGCAACTAAGGTTAATCCTGTTGTTAAAGGAACACCTGCTTTAAGTACAATTGCAAATGTGTGGGAAAATCGTGACAGAATCGACCGTTCAATCACCCCTCCAACAACTGGTATTTTTGTTTTTAATCGGTCCCATAAATACATACCACGCTCAGTTTTTAAATAATGTTGAAGGCCAAAGAAGCCAAATACACTTCCGACAAGTAAATGAGGCCAATAGTTTAAAAAGAAATTCGAACTGGCAATTAGCATTTTTGTTGTCACGGGTAAGTCAGCGCCTAATTTTGCAAACATATTTGCAAATGTAGGAACAACAAAAATATTCAAAATAACCATGGCAATCACAATCGCGCCAAGAACAAAGCTTGGATAGCGTAAGGCGGTTTTTATTCGCTTACGGGTATCTTGCTCTCGTTCAAGATAATTTGCCAGCTTTAAGAACGAACCGTCTAGCTGTCCGGTATTCTCGCCAACATGGACCAACGAAACAAACAGAGGTGAGAAAAGCTTTGGGAATTGACTTAAAGCGGTTGAAAGGGTGTAACCTCCTTCTAATTGACTACCAATATCAGTTAAAGCAACTTTTAGCTTATCAGAGGTACTTGATTCTGCCATACCGTTGATCGCGCGTAATATTGGAACGCCCGAACGAACAAGTGCATACATTTGTCGACAAAAAACAATGAGTTCATCCAATGATATAACAGAAAAGCCAAGTAAATCACCAATATCTATATTTGCTATATCCGTTGAACCGCTATCTTTTGACTTATTAATAGCAACGGGAATAATACCTTGACGTGACAATTGCTCTGCAACTGTATTAGCGTTTTTTGCCTCTATTTTCCCTTTAACTTGTGAGCCGCTAGCATTTCTACCTACGTAACTAAATATAGCCATAATTAAGTCTACTCTTAACCCTGAACGTCAATACTATCAACTAAACGAAGTACTTCTTCTACGCTAATAATACCCTGTTTTGCATAATTAAATGCCGCTTGTGCTAGTGGTGTGAAAGTAGGATTAGCTTTTGCTAATTCAGTGAATGCTTCAGCATCATCACGTTTTAAAGCTGCCATCATCGCATCATTCATTTCCAATAATTCAAAAACGCCAATACGTCCTCGATAACCAGTGTATTGACATGACTGACAGCCGCAACCTTTTTTGTAACTGGCTGTTGTGGCTTGGTCACCAGCAAGGTGAGTAAGCCACATCATTTCTTGACTGTCTGGCGAATAGTCTTCAAGACAGTATTCACAGATCTTGCGTACTAAACGTTGTGCAATCACCGCACGTAATGAACTACCAACAAGAAAACCCGCCGCGCCCATATCAATCAATCGTAAGGCACTGGTAATGGCATCATTAGTATGCAGTGTAGATAACACTAAGTGACCGGTTAAAGCGCCACGTAAACCAATTTCGACCGTTTCTTGATCACGCATTTCGCCAACCATAATAATATCTGGATCTTGGCGAAGCGCAGTACGTAGCACTGTTGAAAAATTTAAATTGATTTTTGGTGCTACTTGTACCTGATTTATCCGAGGTAAACGATATTCTACTGGGTCTTCTACGGTAATAATTTTTTTACTTGCTTGGTTAAGTTCGGTTAACACACCATACAAAGTTGTTGTTTTGCCGCTCCCTGTTGGCCCTGTAACTAGCACCATACCATGTGGCCGAGTAATTTGATGACGAACACGGGCTACTAAGTTGGCAGGCATTCCAATTTTATCGAGAGACAACAAACCTGCAGACTGATCAAGTAATCGCATAACGACCGACTCACCATACTGTACTGGCATAGTAGACATACGGACATCGATATTATGGCCTTTAATTTGAAGATTAAAACGGCCATCTTGTGGTAAGCGTTTTTCTGAAATATCTAAGCCAGCCATTAGCTTCAATCGTAAAACCATGGCTGAGGCAATTTTATTTTCTTTTAAAATATTTTCTTGTAATACACCGTCTATTCGTTGGCGAATGCGCAATAGATTTTCATCTGGCTCAATATGGATATCAGAGGCACGCATCTGCACAGCATCTTCAAAGACCGATTGTAATAATTTACCAACAGTTGCATCACCACTATCATCTGAAAATGTTGATGATAAATCGAAATCAGTAGTTTGTTCATACTCTTCTTCTAACTGACTGGCGAATGATTCAATATCTGCTGTACGTCGATACAAGCCATCAAATGCTTGATAAAGCTGTGATTCCATGACCACTGCAAGGTTTATTTTTTTCGGTTCAAGCATTCTTTCAAGCTGGTCTAGACCACTTAAATCAGCAGGGTCGCTCATCCCTAGCAAAACACTTTCACCTTGGTCTTCAATAATTAACGCACGTAAACGACGTGCGTGAACCTCTGGTAATAATGAGGCAACTTCATTGGGAATACGACGATGGCTAATATCTAAGAAAGGCACATTAAGCTGTTGCGCTAAGAATTCTTGTAATTGGCGCTCACCGATATGGCCAAGTTCAATTAAGGTGTCACCTAGTTTTCGTCCAGTCGCTTTTTGACTATTCAGTGCCTGCATTAATTGTTCATTAGTAATGATATGCTCATGTACTAACAAATCACCTAGGCGCATTTTTAATTTAGGTGCTGCCATAATTATTCTCCCAATTCTATAATACGCTGACGGGCAAAATTCTCAGCACTTCCAGATAACCCTGTTTTAGTTAAGGCGTTTTGATACGCGGTAATTGCTTGCTTAAATTCACTGTTACTGTCCAAAGCGACACCTAAGCCCAACCACCAACGCCCTGAAGAAGGTTCAATATTAACTAAAATTTGGTAAGCTTGTGCAGAGAATGTAAATTCCTTAAGTTGCTGCGCTGTTGTTGCGCGTAAACTCTGATATTCAACGTTAATAACATCATTGACATTTGGCATATTATTTAAAGTGGCGAATGCTTGTTGTACTCTGTTTTGTTGTAAATAAATTCGAGCTTGCATCACACGAAATTCGCTATCATCAGGGGATAAGTTAATACCTTGAGAAAGTAAGTTTAACGCCGCAGCATAAGATTGACGCCCAAACCATAAAGCCGCTAAATGTTTTCTTGCTGTTTTATGTGTTGGCAGAACTAATAATACATCTTCGAACATAGTCTCTGCTTTAGAAATATCATTGTTGGCAAGCGCTTGCTCAGCACGTTTTAATTTTTGCTCTGCAAGTTGATAAGGCGTTAGTGCTTTTCGAGATATTGTTAATGTCGATTTTTTCGCTACTGGCGCTAAAGAGTCAATTAACGCTTGTTGAATATTTGAGTCATTCACTAAACCACTATTTTTTGTCTCTGGCGCATCAATATTACTGGGCGCTTTTTCGATTGTATTGTTCTTAGAAAGAGTTTCAGCTAAATTAGCTTGGTTTAAATAAACTTGAATTAGCTGTTCTCCTTTCAAATCATTATTCAAACTAGCCTGTTTAGATGCTACAACACTATTTTTGGTCATGTTTACTGGTTCAGTGCTGTTCGGTGGTTGTGCTAAATGTTCACTTATTACGACCTGATTTTGCTTGGCTTTTTTTCCAACTCGATTAATTTCTGAAGAATTAGACATTTTTAATGTTTGGTTTTCAACATACATTTGCCAAACAAAAATACCACAAATATTTAATAAAATAATGATCAGTAAACAGATAAAAACAGTTTTTTTATTTAAGGACGCTGAAGAAACAGGTACGGTAAAATCACTCGAACCTTGTTGTTCAGCTTTACGCTGATCTAAATCTTTTAACATCTGGTTAATTACGCTCAAGCGATCACTCCATAATTTTTTAAAACATAGACCATTAAGATGGCTGAAATGATCAGACCCGTAATACTTAAATAGCCTTTAACATTGCTCGCTTGAGTTGTTGCTTCGGTATCTTCTATCGCCACAGATAAATGCTTGTTCGTTATCTGATATTGACCTTGGCCATAACTTAACATCAACATTTTATGACATAGCACATTAACTAAACGTGGGATCCCTAAACTAACTTTCGCCACCTTCTTCGATATGGCGGCACTAAATAAAGAAGCACCTTTATAGCCAGCAACTTGCATACGATGTTGAATATAACGTTGAACTTCTGGCGCTGTCATCGCACGTAATTTATAAGAAAAAGTGATACGTTGCTTTAACTGCCTAAATCTTTTCGTCGATAAGCGCTCATCTAATTCTGGCTGTGCGAACAGCACAACTTGCAAAAGTTTACGTGTTTCAGTTTCCAAATTAGTAAATAAGCGTAAAGCCTCTAGGCTTTCTTCTGGTAAAGCTTGTGCTTCATCAAGTATAAGCACTACCGAATGACCGGCTAAATGAAGTTCTAATAATCGCTGTTGAATACGTTGAGTAAGCAATTGCACTGACATTCGCTGTGCTTGTTTGATACCTAATTCAACCGCCACCGCTCGTCGTAATTCATCAGGTTTTAAATAAGGGTTAGGAATATAAGCGGTTACAAAATGTTCGGGTATTTCGTTAAGCAGTTTACGGCAAAGTAGGGTTTTACCCGTACCAACTTCACCGATAACTTTTATAAAGCCTTCACCTGTTTTCAGTGCTGTTAGTAATACAGCTAACGCTTCGTTATGCGGCTCTAACCCTACATAAAATGCAGTATTTGGTGTTAATGTAAACGGAAGTTCCGTTAGACCAAAGTGGTAAAGGTACATAAATTTTAGCTATTATTCATTATCGTTTGAATCATTAGACCTACCTTTTTCACTTTGAGAAAAATCATTTTCCTCAGGAAACCATTGTTTCAATAGTGAGCGAGCATCTTGTAATTGATTTTTCCAAGTATCCTGGCCAATAACAATCGGCTTTAACATGATCACCAGTTCTTTTTTCTGGGTAGTTTCACTTCTACTTTTAAATAGCTCACCCATAAATGGAATATCGCCCAAGAAAGGTGTTTTTGAATCTAACATCACTTTACGTGTTTCTATTAACCCACCAATCACCACTATCTCACCTGATTTAGCACGAATAATAGTATCGGACTCACGTACACTACTTTGTGCAAGGGGTAAAATTATGTCTTCACCGCCAAGCTTAATGACTTTAGTCTGCTCATTAGTTGAAGTAACTGAAGGATGAACATGAAGAATAACTTCACCATTACCATCTATTTGAGGAGTAACATCCAAAGCAATCCCTGAGAAAAAAGGTGTTAGGTTAATTTCAGGTGTCGTGGTAGTTGACGTACCTGTAGTCGTCGTACTTGAAACCTCTGTAACATAATATTCATCACCACCGACTTTAATTACCGCTTTTTGATTATTGGTAGCGGTAATTCTTGGGCTTGACAATACTTGTACATTCCCTTGGGTAGAGAGTAAATCTATAACGCCTGAAAAATCGTTATTGTTAATGGTTAGGTTACTTGTACCACCAATGGTATTTGAAATAACATTGCCAGCAATGGAACCAGACGTTGAAAAAGCTAAGTTAGTGCTACCAATACTGCCTAAAATTTGATCCCATTTAACACCTTGCTGATAATCATCGTTGAGCGTAACTTCCATAATCTTAGCTTCAATAATGACTTGGCGGCGCAAATGAGTTTCTGTATCGTTAATAAAACTCTTAATGACTTTTATTTCATCGGGAAAAGCGCGAACAGTCACTAAGCCTGCTTGCGGAGAAACAAAGACTGAACGCCCCTCTTCAGAACCGACCAATACCGTTAGCGTTTCTTTTAATTCAGCCCAGAAGTCAGATGTGGTCTCAGTGTAAATATTAATACCGCTGCTTCCTTGCTGACTATTTTGGTTGTTTCCACCACCTGAATTACCTGAATTGTTTGAATTACCGTTTGAACTATTATTTGAGTTATTACCACTACCTTGATCATTTTCTGACACACCACCAGAATTAATGCTAGTACTCGACATGCCAGAGCGTTTAACAAACAAATAATTTAGTGGAATAGTTTCAGTGCGAATACCGGCTGGGTAAACTTGTACTATTTTACCACTACGTCTAATTTCATAGCCATAAACCTCTTCAACAACATCAAGCACTTCATTAAGCGTACTGCTTTTTAAGTTCAGGGTAATCGTACCGCTTACGTCAGGATGTACAACAACACTGTACGCTGACTCGTCGACTAAGGCTGCGAAAAACTCTTGTGCACTAACATCGCTAGCGGCAATTTCTAAACGTTTTTCTGCCAATAAACCCTCTCGAGCTTGGCTAACATTACGTTGCATTAATTCTTGCTGAATAGCATTTGGCACTTGTTGCAATGCTTTAGGCTCAGGTTTACTCGATTCTTCAATCGCTTTGTCTAGTGCATTAATCATTTCAGTTGGTTTATCTGGCGCCGTTTGACAACCAAACAAAGTTAAAAGTAAGGTGAAACAATAAAATTTTCTTTGAGTGTTTTTCATTTGATCATATCTTTTCATTTTGATTTCACCACGACACTAGAGAAAACACTGAGCTTTAAGCGTTTTTCTGCTGAACGTAAGACCACACTGGTATTGTTCACAGCTACTAATTCATACTGGCGAATAAAATCACCTATTTTTAACACTTGGCCATTAATAACAGCAGTGTGTACTTCTACACCATGAATAATACTTTCTAATATTAATTCTGCTTTCGGTGTCGTTTGAGCTTTGCTCATTGATGAAAAATCAGTACCCGAAAGTGGTTTAGTTGGGTCAACATCTTGGGCGTTAACCACAATAGAAGTCAGTAAAGTTATATAAAAAATACTGTTGAAAGTTAAGATTTTAAACACCTATAAACTCCCGTTTAGTACTTAAGCTGTACATTTCTATTTCTAACTCACTCACTGGGTATTCTTTTAGTTGGTAAGTAAACTCTTGCCAAAAAAACTTCCAAGATAATGCTTCCAGCTGTGTTAAGTAGTCACGTAATTGAAAGTAACTACCGCTGAGTTTAATTTTTATAGCATGACGATAAAGTATCAATGCTGGCTGGTCAGAGTTAACGACAACCGCTTTAGTCTCATCATCGGTGGTACTAGCGATATTCATCGGCTGCGCAGCAATAACTTGAAATGATTGTAAAGAAACACCTTTCTGGGTTTTTAATAACTGCATTAACGCGTAACGCATTTGAACAGGGTCTATTAAGTCTGAGGTAAGTTTTAATAAATTTACATCAACCTTATTTAATTTATCTTTATATTGTGAAATTTGCTTATTTAATGATTCGTTAGGATCTTTTGACAAGCCTTCTTCAAAAATTAATATAGAAGCTTTAGCTGTTCGATTGTCGTTGTTCACTTGTATAATTTGCTTATCAAGCTTAACAATCTTTAGCGCGTTATCATCAATAAAGAAGTTATGAATAATAAATATAATGGCAACTAAACCAGTTAATAACACCATATATTGTTCACGAGGAGTAATCGTTAAATATTTTTCACTATACGCTTGCCATTGTTTATTCATCGGCGCCTCCAGTCTTTGATTTAGAACTAACTAAAAATTCGGTAAGCTTTTGCTCATTTTCGTTAAGAGAAAAATTAATAAATGATTTACCTGATAAAAACTTTGATGTTTCAAATTTAGCTAACCATGCGGGTACGGCTTCTGGCGTTCGCGCCACACCAGAAAAGGTTAAATCTTGATAAGTAATATTAACATGCTGCAAACTAATGTCTTTATGGTGCATTAAAGATAGTTCTGTCATCGATGAGGCAAAGCCTGCCACCGAAGTATGAGTGCGGTCAGTTAATTCATTCAATAGCACACTTTTATTTTTCAAAACAATTTTCAACATTGCTAGTTCTTCAAGCACTTTCACGTCTGCTGTGTTCGCTTTGAGCTTATCTTCTAGTTGAGCAAGTTGGTTATCTTGATTAGTTTTGATTTGAGAAAGCGCTACGTACTTAGCCGTTAATTCAGTTACTTGATAATGGTCAAAAAAAGTCCAAGACAACATAAAGACGAGCGCTAAACACCAAAGCATAACAACGCGGGGTAAAGTCACCAGCACTTGTTTAGGCAATAAGTCTTGTTGTAGTAAATTAATTGAATTTTTTGCCATTATTTTATTGGCTCCATATTATTCAATTTTGTTGCTCCTAAGCTTACCGCAAACTCTCGTGCATGGTTAAAACCTTCAGGCATGGTGAATAAGTTCACAGCAACATTGGTGTTTTCAGCCAATTTACGTGCAAGTAATGCCTCATTAGCCATCGGCACAATAACTTCAATACTGCGTATGGGTGCTTGTTTTAATTGACGTTCAAAGTAGTCAGTTGAGCGTTGAATTTCAAGGTTTAAATTATCAACAATGCCAAACGATAGCTCTTCTTCTGTTTTGGTTGCAATTTGAGCAAAACCACGTAAACGACGAGAGAAGAATACTTTGCCTTGCTTAACGATCAATAAAATTATTTCTTCGTTAGGTTGCTGACATACCATTAAACAGGCATCATCTTTCACTGGCAATAAACTGGCAAAGGCGAATTCTTCGGTAGTAATCGACTTCAATATTAGCCCATCTTGATTAAGTGGACCAATTAAGGCTAATAATTCTTTTTTAGAAGTACAAACAACGTTTATTTTGTCATTGCCACCAGAAAGTGTTGGACCGTCAAAATAATCGAGTACCATATCTTCTGGAGAATGGTTAACGAGATCTTTAATCTGCCATTTTAAAGCGGCGTTTAATTCATTATCGGGAATATTGGGTTTGTCGACTTGCAATATTTGGGTTTGTGATGAGGCCAGCACTAGATGACATTGCCCTTGCAACTGATACTTTTCTTTTTGAATTTTAATCTGTTGAGGATGCTCTGCCAATGGCGAGTTAATTTGTTGAAACTGAGATTCCCCCTGCTCTGGACAAGAAAAAAAGGCAAAAGAATGCTGATGTAAACTTACACCTAACAAGTCTTTGGACTCAACTTTGGAGAAAAAATTATTTATTTTTTTAATAAGTGACATTTATCAATATTATTATTTATAGTCAGATGTCTATAAATCATTATCCCCTATTCCATTAAAGGCGCAAGTTTTTTATCGAGTAGTTATATTTAAGTAAAGAATAACATTACCTTTTATGAAAACAGAATCTCCTTTACAGAAAATCAGCCACCCTTTATTTGAGAGGCATCAACTCTCTGTTTCGATCAAACGAGACGACGTTATTCATCCAATAATATCTGGCAACAAATGGCGTAAATTAAAATTAAACTTACGCCACGCGCAAGCACATAACTATATCGGTGTGATAAGTTTTGGAGGCAGTTTTTCTAATCATATTCACGCCCTCGCCTTTGCTTGCCATCAGCAGGGGTTAAAAAGCATTGGTATTATTCGGGGTGAAAAGGAATATGCGAGTAACTTCACCCTCTCGATGGCGCAGCGATGGGGTATGGAACTGCACTTTGTTGACAGAAAATCCTATCGACTTCGTGAAAACAAGGAGTATTTAGCTCAATTACAACTCATATACCCTGACTATTTCATAGTGCCTGAAGGCGGCAGTAACACCTTAGCATTAGGTGGCGTTGGCGAAGTAATAGCTGAATTAAATCAACAATGTGAATTTGATACTTTAATAACACCTGTGGGTAGTGGTGGTACATTAGCCGGACTTATAAAAGCAGATAATAATCAGCATAATATTTTAGGGATTGGCGTATTAAAGCAAGACGGTTACTTAACAGAACAGGTAAATAGCCTGCTCGGTGATAATCTACATTTCAATAATTGGCAAATAATGCCAGAATTTCACCGTGGCGGTTATGCTAAATTTAGTAAAAAAGATGTGGAAAAAATATTAAGCTTTAGCCAACAAACAGGTTTCATTTTTGAACCTGTATACTCAGGAAAAATGATTTTAGCGTTATTAGACCTAATAGATCAGCAGTATTTTCCTAAAGGACATCGCCTCGTCTTATTACATACTGGTGGTTTACAAGGTATTGGCGGTTTAATTGAACGAGGTTTACTTAACGCTAACGACTGGAGTATGCCTACTTTTTGATGATATTTTAGAGGGGAATTATTTTACAGTGATAATTTTCAGGTAAAAATATTTATACTATCGGAAACAATAGGCAAAAAAATACCGCTATTCTTAAAAAGAAATAACGGTATTTTATCAACGTAATTTAGCGAACTAAATTAAGCTTCAGCGATAACAACAACTTTAATGTTAGTATCAACATCGTTGTGTAAGTGAATTGCGATTTCGAATTCACCCGTTTCACGGATTGTACCTAAAGGCATACGTACTTGAGCTTTCGCTACTTCAACGCCTGCTTCAGTAATTGCATCAGCAATATCTTTAGTACCGATAGAACCGAATAATTTGCCTTCTTCACCCGCAGATGATGCGATAGTGATTTCAGCCAATTCAACGATTTTAGCAGCTTTAGCTTCAGCAGCTTTTAAAGTTGCTGCTAATGCTGTTTCAATTTCAGCACGACGTGCTTCAAAATGTTCAACGTTAGCTTCAGATGCAAAAACAGCTTTACCTTGCGGTAATAAGAAGTTACGTGCATAACCAGATTTAACTGATACCTTGTCACCAAGGCCGCCTAATTTGGCGATTTTATCAAGAAGTATTACTTCCATTTTCAAAACCCCTTTTTAGGTTACTTATGTAAATCAGTATATGGTAATAAAGCTAAGTAACGAGCACGCTTGATCGCACGACCAAGTTGACGTTGATATTTAGCGGCAGTACCAGTAATACGGCTAGGAACGATTTTACCACTTTCAGTGATATAGTTTTTCAGTGTAGCAATATCTTTATAATCGATAGAGGTAGCACCTTCCGCTGTGAAGCGGCAGAACTTACGACGTCTAAAAAAACGAGACATGGATTTCTCCTAAATATGGTGTCTTTATTGGGTAGATTAACCAACCAAAAAAACCACCTTAATTAATCATTTCAATATGTTGAGCATGTAAGACAAGAAGTGGGTTACCATTTCTTGATTCATGACGGTTTATAAAACCAGTCACTTTGAGCTTACTGCCCGCAATTAAATCACGAGTTAAGTTTTGTGACAGCTCACCTGTTGCGACAACCTGTATTCGGACAAATGCTTGTCGGTTCATGCCAGCTTCATTTTGTATGGACTTATGGTCCATTGAAAACTGACAATGCTGAATACCTGCAGGGCTTGTTGATTTTTTCGGTGGTTTTACCACTTCACCTACCAACACAAGGCAATTCTCATAAAGAGAGTTTGTCACGAGTTACTTATTCGCTCGCAGCTTCTTCTGTAGTTTCAGTAGCAACTGGTGCTTCTGTAACAGCTGGAGCATCTTTCTTAACTTCGCGGCGATCGTCGCGACGTTCTTCTTTAGCAGCAGCCATTGCTGACGCTTCTGTTACTGCGTCTTTAGTACGCATGATCATGTTACGAATAACAACATCATTGTAACGGAAAGCTGTTTCAAGCTCATCAATAACTGCTTGTGGCGCTTCAATGTTTAATAAAACATAGTGTGCTTTGTGCAATTTATTGATTGGGTATGCTAATTGGCGACGGCCCCAGTCTTCAAGACGGTGGACTTTGCCTTCAGCAGCATTGATCAAGTCTGTATAGCGCTGGATCATGCCAGGTACTTGTTCACTCTGATCAGGGTGAACCATAAATACGATTTCGTAATGACGCATTACGAGCTCCTTACGGTTGTAGCCTCATTAGCTGGCTCAGCCAAACACCAGAAAGAGGCAAGGAACAAAAAGTTCGGGCTGAATTAAGGTCGCGAAGTGTAGTAAATATAAGCAGCGAAGGCAAGATAAATATAAGGATACAGGGCAATAAACAAAAAAATCACCAAGAAAATGACTTCTTTGATGATTTTATTGGGATTTAAAGCTGTGGAGCAACTTAACTAGCATTAATGTAGGTAAGCATTAACGGCGTTGGCGTACTATTTCAAACAAACAAATGCCGGTAGCAACAGAAACATTTAAACTTGAAACACTGCCAGCCATAGGTAACTTCACTAATTGATCACAGTTTTCACGGGTTAATCGACGCATACCTTTACCTTCTGCGCCCATCACTAATGCCATTGGACCAGCTAATTTCTCATCGTATAAACAATGATCCGTTTCTCCTGCTGTACCAATAATCCAAACACCATTGTCTTGCAACTGTTTCATCGTACGTACTAAATTTGTCACTTGTACCAATGGCACGGTTTCAGCCGCACCAACAGCAACCTTACGCACTGTTGCTGTTAGGCGGGCCGCATTATCTTTTGGAACAATAATAGCCTGTACACCAGCCGCATCTGCATTTCTAAGACACGCACCAAGATTATGAGGATCGGTGACACCATCAAGAATTAATAAAAAGGGTGTTTCATCTTTTTGTTTGGCTTGGGCTAGAATATCAACGAGATCATTTTCGGTGTAAGTTTTTCCTTGAGTAATACGTGCTAAGACGCCTTGATGCTGTTCGCCATCACTTTTTTCATCAAGGACCTTACGGCTAACAAGCTGGGTGGATATGTCATACTTTTTTGATAAATTAATGATCGTCATTAACCGTTCATCTTCACGACCTTTTAATAAAAAAAGCTCAATAAAGCGTTCTGGAGCACGTTTAATTAATTCATTAACAGCATGAATACCAAATACTAATTCGTCTTGTTTTGCCATGTTATTCTCTTTTCAACTTCTTCTTTAATTACTCTATATCGAGCTTCATTACGTATCGGTCGAACGTTAATCGTTACGACTTTTTAACCGATATTACTCAGCCGTTTTACGAGCATTTTTACCTGGACGTTTTTTTCGTGCGGTACGCTTTTTAGCTTTTGATTTTTCTGTTTTCTTGTCTTTTGGCTTTTTAGGCGCTCCTTTCTCGCTAGTTCCCTTGGGCCTATTAAAGCCCTGATCGGCGTTTTTTCTCAGCCCTGTACTTTTAGCTTTCGATTTACCATCAGGTTTACCACTACTTTTCGGGGCTTGTTCACCCGACAAAACGAGATCTATTTTTTTCTCATCCAAGTTTACTGCGGCAACATTAACTTCTAAAACATCACCAATACGATATTTAGTGCCCGAACGTTCACCGCTCAAACACATGCGAACATCATCAAAGTGATAATAGTCATGCCCTAAAGAGGTTATATGAATTAAGCCTTCGATATGTAAATCGGTTAAGCGTACAAATAGACCAAAATTAGTCACGGTTGAAATAACACCGGTGAAAGTATCACCAACGTGATCTTGCATAAATTCACATTTCAACCAATCAGCAACATCACGAGTCGCATCATCAGCACGACGTTCGGTCATTGAACAATGCTCTCCTAGTTCAATAACTTCTTCAGGTGAGTATTGGTAAAATCCGGCGTTCGCTTCATTACTTTCGTTAGCGCTTTGTGCTTGCTTTGCCAGAATCGCTTTAATCACTCGATGAATAACCAAATCTGGATAACGACGAATTGGCGAAGTAAAATGACTATAAGACTCGAGTGCTAAACCAAAATGTCCTAAATTTTCACTTTGATAAACGGCTTGGCGCATAGAACGCAGCAACATGGTTTGGATCAACTCTTGATCTGGACGACCTTGAACATGGTTTAAAATATTAGCGTAATCAGCAGGTTCAGGTTGCTCTCGCGTTGGCAAGGATATGCCGAGTTCAGTTAAATAACTGACAAAGTTTTTATACTTATCTTCACTCGGTTTGTCATGGACACGGAATAAACCGGGCATTTGGTGTTTTTCTACAAATTTTGCCGTTGCCACATTCGCTAAAACCATACATTCTTCAATGATTTTATGCGCATCGTTACGAATAAGCGGCACAATCGATTCTATTTTACGATCACTATTAAACAAAAATAGAGACTCGGAGGTTTCAAAAGCAATGGCACCACGATTAGTTCGCGAGGTCTTTAATGCTAAATACATTTGATATAAATTTTCTAAATCGCCGACTAATGGCTGATATTGTTCGCGCAACGCTGCCTTTTCGGTTGCGTCTTCACCCGATAGAATTGCTGCGACTTTGCTATAAGTAAAGCGAGCATGTGAGCGCATAACCGCTGAGTAGAACTTACTACCCGACAACTCACCTGACGCACTGATAGTCATTTCACAAACCATACATAAACGGTCAACATCAGGGTTTAATGAACATAAGCCGTTAGATAGTTTTTCCGGTAACATAGGAATAACTTGGCTCGGAAAATAGACCGAATTACCACGAGATATAGCTTCATCATCAAGCGTTGTACCATCACGTACGTAGTAACTTACGTCGGCTATAGCCACCCATAAACGCCAGCCACCCGATTCTTCAGGATGACAGTAAACAGCATCATCAAAATCTCTAGCGTCTTCGCCATCTATAGTGACTAGCGGTAAGTCACGTAAGTCAACTCGTGAAATTTTTGCTTCGTCTTCGACTTCGTCTGCTATTGTTGCAACTTCTTCAATAACGCTAGCCGACCATTCATGTGGTAAATCATGCTCACGTAGAGCAATGTCAATTTCCATGCCTGGTGCTAAATGATCACCTAAGACTTCAATCACTTCACCTACGGCATTATTGCGTTTTGATGGACGGTGCAAAACATTGACCACCACCATTTGTCCGTGGCGCGCACCAAGCTTGCTTTCGGGTTCAATCAAAATATCTTGTTTAATACGCGCATCGTCTGGAACAATATAAGCGATACCATGTTCAACATAGAAGCGGCCAACAATGCCAGCTTTACGCGGTTCGATGACTTCAATTATTTTAATTTCTTGTCGGCCTTTGCGATCGGTACGATCCACTAAAATAGCGCTAACAATATCACCATGGAATACCCGTTGCATTTCGTGAGATGAAATATAAAAGTCTTTGCCTGGCTTCTCACCTTTAGCAATATCAGGTATAAAAAAGCCAAAACCATCACGATGACCGGTAACTTTACCGGTGATCAAACTATTTTTCGCAGGAATGACATATTGTTTAAGTTTATTAAAAACAAGCTGACCTGCATTTTCCATAGCACGCAAACGTCGTTTTACGCCAACATGATGAGTTTCATCATGATAATTCAAAGCTTTGCATATCGCTTTAAAATTAAGTGGCACAGCAGAGTTTTCTATTACTGATAATAGTAATTCTCGACTCGCCACTGGATTGTCGTATTTTTGTGCTTCGCGTTTTTGATGAGGATCTTTCAGGGGATAAACTCGATTAATGTGTTAATGCAGCAATTATATACCTATACCCGTTACCAATCAAAGCGTTGGTTTTCAGTGGTAATTAAAAACGATGCCGATAGGCATTAATTTTATCGAATGATGATGCTATTTTAAAATTTAATAACGCAATAAATTCGTTTAGGCTCATGTTAATCAAGGGGTTGATTAGCTAAAGCTATTAAGCGAGTAATGCGATAAAAAATGTCATCGCATGAAAAACAGCTTAAAATTTACCTTCTTTGGCTGAATTAACAACATGCTCTGGCATTTTATCTGCCAACACTGATAATATTTTTGCAATTTGCTGATGAATTTTTTTATCATCGGTAACCGAGTGATGAAGTTGTGTATATAACTCTGGGTAGTCTAATGGACTGCCATAGCCTTGTGCATAAATATCGGCTAAACGGATTTGTGCTTTTAAATTATTTACTGCCGCGGCTTCTCTGAGATAAAACATTGCTTTTTCTACATCAACCTGCATAAATTTACCAGTATGGTAGTAACGCCCGAGTTGTTCAAGTGCCTCAGGCAAAGCTTGGTCTGCAGCATTTTTCATAAAGTGAAGTCCAAGCGGTACATCTTTTTTAACACAGACACCATACGCTAGCATATCCCCCCAAAGAAATTGGTACGAAGGGTATTCTGATTTAGTGGCTCGTGCTTCAATGTCTTGTACAAGCTGACATTCGTCGAGCACAACTTGCCCTAAATGTTTATTCTCTTTAATCAAACCCAACAGCTGGTTATCTGTATAAATTTGCACGGCTTCAAGTTTTTGACCATAGCTGGTATTACTTATAAAAAATAACAACGCTAAAATTACTAATAAAAATCGCATAAATGACAATCCAAAAATTCAAATAAATATATAAGCATTAACTTATTATCGGCTGAACATAAAAAAGGTTAAGTAATGAAGACTGACATTTTTTTGTTGCCAACAGCCTCTTTTATCAACTATTAAAGGTTAAGCAATATTAATACCATTATCTTAACTACCTTAGCGTTTAAAAGTAATGTTTTAGTCAATATCGCGATTAACAAAGGGGATTTGACTAAGCCCTTGCACAATAGCTCTGAAAAGAACACAATTAAAACGGTTTCATAAAACAAGAAATGATTATGTCAGAATTAGAAATTGAGCAACTAATCGCCAACTCAAAAGCTAATGAAAACATTGCACTAAAGCTATTTGAAATAGAAAAAGAAGTACTTGAAAGTAAATCTTGTGAAGAACTTATCCAACGTTTGTTGAACTCAATACAACAAAAATTTGATATCACTTCAATTACTTTACTTTTGGTTGAACCAACACCGATTAGCTATTTATTCAACGAACGATTGCAATCGAATTGGCAACAGCGACATAGTAACAAAATATCTTTAGAGCAGTTAAAAGCTTTTCATCATGACAGTAAACCTTTCCTAACGAATGATTTAGATAATTTACCTGCTGTTATACCTACTGAATTACTCATAGAAGCACAATCTATTGCGCTTATTCCCTTAATACTAGAAGGGCAACTTTTTGGCAGCCTATTGTTTTCTGATAGAGATAAAAGTCGCTTTAGTAATATACTTGGCACCTTTCATTTAGAGCAACTCGCTACTAAAGTAAGTTTGTGCTTATCCAATGTACTCATTCGAGAGCAACTTGAATACATGGCACATTATGATCGCTTAACCGGTGTTGCCAACCGTCGTTTAATGGAAATGTATATTGCTGAGGAGTTAGTACGACAGCAAAGGTATGGCGTTCCCTTTTCACTATTATTTGTTGATTGTGATGATTTCAAACAAGTTAATGACCGATACGGTCATGATTGTGGTGATAGAGTATTAACTTATATAGCAACAAATTTACAAGGATTAATAAGAGAGAATGACCGCTGTTTTCGTTTCGCAGGCGATGAATTTGTTGTGGTATTGGCAAGCCAAAAACACCAAGAAGCGGAACTAGCAGCAATACGTTTAAGCGAGTTTTTTATCAAAAACCCTATGCATTACCAACAAGCCGTTGTACCCGTTACAATAACCTGTGGGGTAGCAGCAAGTGATGGAAAACGTTCGATGGACGAACTGCTAAAAGAGGCTGATACCCATTTATATCGACTAAAGAATAATAGAAAACAGTTGTTAGTTTAACGAGTAAATTATGTATGATTGTTGAAATTGAAATTTCAGGATTATTAAAAGGGCATTATGTGGTTGATATTGCCAAACAACGAGGCGCTTACAGCTTAACAACCCCTGGCCATATAAAAAATATCAAGGTTATAGGTAATTTGCGTAGCAGGGGCGTCGAAAGTTTATTAATTGATACCAGCAAAACACTGACCTTCGATGCCGATAATAATATAGTTGGTCGTATAAAAGAGACTCCCTTACCCGCAAGTAATAAATCACCCATTATCTTAGAGATAAGCAAAGCGAAAAAACTTTTTAATCAATCAAAAGAGATTCAACGGCAAGTATTTGCAGATGCTCAACAAGGAAGAAATATAAACCTAACACCCGTTATTGAAATAACGAATAAAACCATTGATACCGTATTTAAAAATGCGGATGCCTTAGCCTGTGTTATCAATATCAGGAAAAAAGATGAGTACTTACTTGAGCACTCAGTATCGGTTTCTGTATTAATAACGATTTTTGCGCGTTTTTTAAAAATAGACAAAAAAATAGTTCAGTTACTTTCAGTTGGTGCTTTTTTACATGATGTCGGTAAAATTAATATTCCAGACAGCATTTTAAATAAACCGGGTAAGTTAACAGAAGCTGAATTTACCATAATGAAAAGCCACGTAAACCACTCGATAAAAATAATAGAGTCGACACCGGGTATTTCCGAATTGAGTCTTGAAGTTGCTGCCCTCCACCATGAGAAGCTAGACGGCACTGGTTACCCTTATAACATCCCTAAAGAAAAAATCACGAAATATGGTCGGATGATTGCCATTTGTGACATTTTTGATGCCCTAACCGCCAACCGTTGTTATAAAGAGGGTTATAGCCATATAAAAGCATTTAGTATTTTAAGAGGTTTGGCGCAAAAAGAGCATTTAGATCAGCGTTTAGTCGACTTATTTATCAAGTGTATGGGTATTTACCCTGTTGGCTCATTAGTCGAATTGAGTTCCAATAAACTGGCTATTGTCGAAAGCAGAAATGACGGCGACCCAATCAACCCTAATGTCCGTTCATTCTATAATTCTCTAGATGGCCGTTACGTAATGGCTGAAGATATAAATTTATCCGACAATGAAGACTTTATTATTAGAGGGGTAAGAGCCGATGATTTTGATCTAGATATGAACAAAATCATCGAATTTATTTTAATGGAAGGGTAAAGGTCTTAAACCTTAAACTTCGATGTTGCCTTCTGTAATTGAATGGCATTTTTATCAACTAAATGAGCCACATTACCAATTTCTTCGATCGCTGTTTGAGTCGCTCCAAAACTGTTATACATCTGCTCTATATTATTAACAACTGTCTCAGCAACGCAAGATTGCTCTTCTGTTGCCGTAGCAATTTGGCTGTTCATTGAACTGATATGACCGATTTGTTCTTTTATATTTGTTAAAGATTTATCAACTGCAAGTGATATTTCCTCATTGGTATTTGCTTTTTCTCGCGCTAATCCCATAGTACTTACCGATTGGTCAGCCGCTGAAATGAGCTTATCTAGTAAACCACGAATCTCAGTAGTCGATAACGCTGTTCTTGAAGCTAAACTTCTAACTTCATCTGCAACTACAGCAAAGCCTCGGCCTTGCTCGCCCGCTCGGGCCGCTTCAATTGCAGCGTTTAACGCTAATAAATTTGTCTGTTCGGCAATACCATTAATAACATCAAGAATTTTGTTCATGTTCTGCGAGTCTTTAGCGAGCCTATCAACCACATCAGCTGCATTACCAATTTCGTGGACTAATTGACCTGAAATAAGTAAAGAACGCTGAACATTCTCCATGCCTCGATTAACTTCTGCTTCTCCAGAACCTGCAGCATTTGCGGCTTCTGCGGCAGACTTAGCAATATCAGCAACACTAAATTGCATTTCAACCATAGATTGTTTTGTTATTTCAGCCACTTCTGCTTGGCTTTGTACATTAGCATCAACATCACGTACCTTTTCAGCCAATTGTTCAGCACTTTTAGTCAGGGGTGGCACAACATCAATGACATCTGAAACAATACCTCTTAGCAACTGAGTAAAAGCATTAAAGTGCTTAACAACATTGCCTAATTCATCATGGCTCACTACTTCAATCTGGTTAGTTAAATCACCATCACCTTCTGCCAGTTCTTTTAAAGAAGCATCTATATTTAATACTGAATGACTAATTGAACGTGCGATAATGATACTCAACAGTGACATCATAACCAAAAGTAAAATACCCACTAAAATACTTAAATCTCTTGAGTCACTAGAGTTAGCCACAGTTTCTTCAACCAAGGTATTAAATACTTTAGCTGCCTTTTCTTTTTCCTGGGCTAAGCTGTCAGTAACCTTTTGGTAAATATCTGCTTTATTATCAATACTGGTCTTTGTTGAGGCCAATTGAAAATCGATTTCTTCCTTGATAAATCCTACTGAAATCTTTCGTGCGATATCATTATACTCGTTGCTTAATGAGACTAAAGTAGAAGTATCGGAAAACAAGGGTTCAAGTGAATCAATACGCGTTAAATTACCAGTTAATACCGTAACTAACTTACTAGCTTGATCAACTAACTCTTCATCACCAAAAGAGACACTCTGGTTATAGAGCTCATCTACACGTTGCCAAGTACTGACATTTTCACTGGTTAAGTTAACCAAATGAATCGTAGTATTTTGAATTTTTTGTAATAATATTTGGTTTTTAGAGATGGCAGTAATGTTAATAAGTAAATTAATAACAAAGCTCAAAATTGCAATCGCTAGTATTGCTAATATTTTATGAAATATAGGTAATTCTTTAAAAAACTTCATATTTATCCTAATCGTAAATGACGTACGATGCACCGTACATTGTTAAAATACTCAAATAATAAACCCTTTGGGCCTTCAAAAATTTTTAACTACTTTTACATTAGCATTTTCTTAAGTTGAGCTTACATGAAACTCAATGACTAGACTCCGTTCTACACAATGCTCTAAATCTGCTAGAAGTGCTTATCAAGCATACACTCCACAAGAAAGTCTGTTGTTATTCAATCGCTAGGCTAAGTTCAACTTATTATAAATCATAAGATGATTAGCTGGATACGTTTTTAGTAATTTCATACTAAATAGCTATAGCCCCCTATTACCTTACCAGCATTAACGCGAGTAAACACCAAAGATTAATTCACCTTTTTTAATAAAACTGAAAATAAGGCACAGTGAAGGTACTATTCATTTACTCTCGTGGAGCACTTTAGAGAACTTCTTCTGTTGACTATGAGTAAGTATATTTATTAAAAGTTAAGTTTATAGTTCTAATAAAATCAAGAAAACAATAAATGTTTCTTATACTTGTACGAATAGAAGAGCAGGTGAAGGCGAGCTAAATAAAAAGAATAAGGGATTATATTTACGAAGTGATGAATAATGAGTCGCGAAAAATCAGCCTTAACTTTTCACGACTCCTCATATTATTTTCTAAAGTTAATTCCTGACTGGGCTGAAAAATAAGCAAAGAGGGTGTAAACCGCTGTTGCTTGCTTTAAGTCTTCAGGGTTCACCTTGTCCAAGGTATCGTTCTCTGTGTGGTGATAATCAAAGTACTTGGTGCCATCAGGTGCAAAATTCATGCTTGGCATACCTGCAGCGCTCATTACACTCATATCTGATTGTGCTTGTGCATTATTATCGTTTGATAATTCAACGCCTAACGGCGCAAGATGCTTAGCAAGATCGTTAATTGCCGTTAATGACTCTTTACCAACACCCGAAGTCATTTTATAAATTTGACCAACACCAAAGTCCCATTCAGCGCCAATGATATGATTATCCATATTTTTTTCATGGACCTCCATATATTTTTTTGCACCTAATAAACCCACTTCTTCAGCTGCAAAAAGAATGACGCGTATAGTGCGCTTTGGACGTATAGGTAATTGAGCAATATGGTGAGCAGAGGCAAGCATCATAGCAACACCCATACCATCATCTAATGCACCCGTACCGACATCCCAGCTGTCAAGGTGGGCACCAATTGAGACAATTTCATCAGGAAATTCGCTACCGGTTATTTCACCAATGACATTGGCAGAAACAGCTGTTATTTTAGCATCAGTATGGCTGGTTAATTTTAGATAAAAGCTAACCGGTTTATTACGCTTTAATTGATTAACAAGTAAGTCTGCGTCAGGATTTGAAAGCGCAGCCGCAGGAATTTTTTTCACGCCAGCCTCATAACGCATAATGCCGGTATGAGCTATACGGTTATTGTCTGTACCTACAGAACGCATAATTAATGCTGATGCCCCTTTTTTAGCGGCTACAACTGCCCCACCCACACGCGTACCTACTGCTGGACCATAGCCGTTACCGTCGATATGCTCTTCCATTTGATAAGAAACAAATGCAATTTTTCCATCTAAACTGTTATCTGGTGCCGCGATTAAGCCAGCTAAGGTTTCAAAATGTGCAACATCTCCAATCAACCCTTCTTCACTGGTAGCAATACTGCCACCAAGAGCAATGGCGACGACCTTATGAGGATAAGGCGAGATTATTTTTGCTTGTGCTTCACCACGTTGCCAAAAAGTACCCGTGACTTCTTCTGTCCACACTTTATCAAAGCCTAAAGCGTTCATTTTAGCTTGCGCCCAAATGACAGCTTTTCTATCACCTTCTGAACCCATTAATCGATGCCCCACTTCCGTGGTTAAAGATTCTAAGACCTTATAGGACAAATTAGATTGCAGAGCGGTATTTTTTAATTGTGTCAGTTGCTTAGTTTCTGATTCAGTCAGTGTTGCCGCTGAACTTGATAAAGCTAACAAAGTACTACTGAAAACAAGCGTTTTTATTACCGATTGAAAAGGCACTTTAAGCATTATATTCCCTTTTATAAATATTATTGATTATAGAATTAATTCAGTATCAAGAATCTTGCGCCGACATGCAAATAGGTTCGCCTTAAAAAAGTGGCAAACTATCTTTATTAAACCATTGAACCCTAATTAAGCGAATACTGAACTTTTAAAAGATTTATAGCTCAATACTACAGTGCCAAATATAAAGTTAACAAGCAGGATTACATTTAAATAAATTAAGCAATGGACTGACTTTCTCAATTATCTTGCATATAGCGGTACTGATAATTTTTACACAAGGGTTATCAACAGTTCCACTTAGCGCAGTAAAAAATAACGATTCGGTTAACCCTATTATTCAAGCTCGCCTATATTTTCCTTTACGGTTAAGGAAAAAAGCGACTCTTACTTCCAGCAAGGAACCGCTAGCCATTAAAGAAACCATACCAACAGATGAAACAAAAATAAGTAATGAATGGTTAGAAAAAACCAATAATAGGAATATTTTGCCTGCAAAGTTATCTAAACAGCCAATTGATAAAAACGTGTTGGAGAGTAAAACATCAAGTAAAAAAATGAGTCAAACGTCACTAGAGAAGCTTAAGCAACGTTTAGATAACCAAGCTCGTGAAAACGCTGCAAACGACAGCTTAACTAAATACCTAACCGATAAGAGTACAATTGCCCAATCCATCACAACGTATGATCAGTTAGCCCCAGCGAAAGCAAAAATTAAAGAAGTCGATTGTAATAGCAGTAAATTTAATAGTGCGCTAAATACGATGTCAACCCTGCTTGGCGGCAGTATCAGGTGTAATAGCATGCCTAATTTAAAAAACTTTTTAAATAAAAGAATGGCCGTAGCTGAAAAAAAGCACAAAAAAGCACAAAAAAGCCAGTAATATTTCGCTGGCTTTTTGTTAATCACAATGTAACTAAAGAGAATTAGATTGAGAAAGAAGATCCACAACCACAGGTTGATGAAGCGTTTGGGTTATGTACTAAAAATCGACTGCCTTCTAAGCCTTCAATATAATCAACTTCACCATCAACTAAATATTGTAAACTCATCGGGTCAATAACCATAGTGACGCCTTTTTTAACGATAGTCATGTCACCATCGTTCACTTTTTCGTCAAAAGTAAAGCCATATGAAAATCCAGAGCAGCCACCACCTGTTACATAAACACGTAATTTCAATTCCGGATTTTCTTCTTCTGTGATCAAAGATAATACTTTATTTGCGGCGGCATCGGAAAATTTTATTGGTAATTCGGGAGTTGACATATTGCTCTACTTACAAAGATGTTACGGGAGTGTCTCGCGTGTATTATCTTAAACTTGACTAATTTAGTCAAGTATTGTCTGAGATAGTAAAATTTATCAGCAAGAAGAAGAATTTTATCTAAAATATATACAAAAAATGCGCTATATAATTAACTATAGCGCATTAATTAAACCACTAACGGGTCAGTAGCTAATAGTAAATTAGTGAGTTATTTTTCTACGATAAATAAGACCAAACATAGCAAGTAACATTAACACAAATGTTTGTGGCTCTGGCACTGCAATAGTATCTCTAGGTGGAGCAAAAGAAGCTACACCTTCAATAATGTCATTAGCACAGGTCATTGCCCAACGAAAGGCTATTTGATTAGCTGTCGCTAATGCAGTATTGGCAACATCAAACGAAAAACTCACTTTACCGTAGCCATTATATGTATCACCAACGGTCTTAGCATAGCTATAAGAAGTATCTGCATACCATGAAGATGAATCATGAATCTTATCAGTATGATTATTATCAGCAAGCATAACCGCTTGATCAGCACGGGCACTGTTACCATGAAGAGTCGTTGAAGAAACAACTTGATTAGCACCAAAATTCGACTTCAAATGCCCAGTTCCTGAATTAGAATTACGTGCACCACTTAAATCGTAAACGTAGTTCCAATTTGTGCCGGTATTTGAATTAGCTGCAGCGCTAGTAAAGCTGTCATCTGAGGTATTTCCTTGGGGATCCCAAGGCGATTCTCCAGTACTGTTAAAACTATTATTAGCAGCCATAAACAAATCACCAAGCCTGATGCCGTCTCTATTTATATCGTTGTAAAATGCAGTAAAGATATCAACAGATAGTGTGGTACCGACACGAGAAACAAACATTTGGTCAACGTCATATAGATAAGATTTACCATTGATGTCATTTCTATGACCTTTACCTATATAATTATCTTGAATATCAGAATAACCTTTATCAGCATACTGCTTCATCATGTCTTCGGCGCTAAGTGTATCTGCAAACGCGTTAATACTTGATACTGATAGTGCAGCTATTGCAATCCATTTTAAACATTTCATATTTTAAACCTACTCCTAAATACTGGCATAAATAACATGTGTAATAAAAACACAAGACTATGTATAAATTTTTATTTACTTATTGACCCAACCCAGTTCAATATTCAGGCCAAGATTAAAAAGCCCTTTATTTTTAAATGCATAGGATTATATTATTTCATATAACGATTATCTTACCTAAAAGTGTAAAAAATATCGACAACTATTAAATGTACAACTTAAACAATTAAAGATCTGCTAGATATTCATAATGACTCCTAGTATCCTTAGCAATTGATTTTCATAAGAGAAATAATTAAATGGCCTCTTTGGTAAAAACGACTTTAGCCTTACTCTGCGGGACAATTTTATTGCTGAGTTCGCATGCTCTGGCTTTGCCCGATCAAAGCGCAGATAAACCTTATGAAGATGCCCTAGCAAGTTTTTACCTTTCTGAACTCAACGCGGCAATTATTCATTTAAAGAATGCTTTAAAAAATAATCCTGAACATTTACCTTCTATGGTGTTACTCGCCGAAGTATATATTGCTATGGGTGATGGCGCATCAGCAGAAAATCAACTAGAAAACGCCCAAGAAAAGAATGCCGATGAAAGTAAAATACTGCCGTTAATGCTTGAAGCTTATCTTTTACAGCAAAAATATAAAAAAGTAATTAATGCCCCAATGGCTTCTATAACTCAAAAACAACAACTGAGTAAAGTTGCCGTATTGCAAGGACGTGCTTTCATAGCGATGAATAACTTAGCGCAAGCAAAAGTTTTATTCAAAGAAGCTTTAGAGTATATGCCTAGTAGTATTAAAGCCCAATTAGGCATAGCACAAGTAGGTATGCTTAATGGAAGTATGCTCCAAGCAAGAGTCTATATTGATAAGGCACTATCTTCATCGCCAACCAACAGTATCGCTTTAACAATGCTTGCCAATATAGAACAGCAAGCTGGTAATCAGATTGAATCGTTAAAAATAATTTCACAAGTTATTGAGCTAAACAATAAAGATTTTCCTGCGTTACTTACGCGAGCCAGTTTATATATTGAACTGGGTGATTTTCAACTTGCTTTAAACGACCTTAGTATAATCATCACAGAAATTCCCAATGAGCCAAAAGCAAATTATTTAAAGATAATTGCGAACAGTGCCTTAGGTAATACTGAAGAAGTTAATAAAACAACCGCCCATATCAATACCGTATTGATGGGATTACCCGAAGATATAATGAAACAGAATCCCGTGTATCTTTATTTAGCGGGTGTGATTAGTTTTCAGCAACAAGAAAATTTAAAGGCTCAAGATTTTTTGCAAAAATATATCGCTATTATTAGTGACGATATAAGAGCGTTAAAGTTAGCCGCTCAAATTGAACTCGCATTGAATAATCCCTTTCGTGCAAAAACATTATTAGTAAAATCTAGACTAGTAGCCCCTAACGATGTTGAAACATGGTCGCTTCTTGGTCAGACCTATACCGTATTAGGAGAACTACAACTTGCTGAGGATTACCTCAAAGATGTTATTAACAGTGATAAAGAAAATCCCCAACCTTTATTTGAGTTAGCAAAGTTAGAAATTTTATCGGGAAAATTCCCACAAGCTATTACTCACCTTCAATTAGCAAAATCAATAGATGCTAATATAAGTTTTATTGTGCTGCTCGCAGAGGCCTTCCAACAAAACAATCAGTTTGAACAGGCACTAGAGCAATTGAACCTTGCATTAACTTTACAAAGTGATGATAGCGTTTTGCACTTACAAAAAGGTATTTTATTAGGTCAACTAAAACAGCACCTACTAGCAAAAAAATCACTAGAACAATCACTAAAGTTAAACCCTAACAACCTTAGAACACTTGTCCATTTATCAAGAATCGATGTTATAGAACAACAGCCAGAAAAAGCGATAGCAACAATAAATAAGAAAATCGTTGAACTAACAGAACCCAATTCATTTTTACTGATTGAGCTAGGTAATATACATCGCCTAACCAACAATAATAATGAAGCGTTATCAGCCTACAAAAAGGCCTATAGTGTTGATAACACTAACCCCAATGCATTAATAAATATTATTGAAATACAAGTCATGCTTGGCCAATTGAAAGAAGCGATAACCTTAACCAGTCAGTTTTTAAACAAGAACAACAAGGCAGGAAGTATTTATCTAGCGCTCGCTAATTTATACATGGCAGATAAAGAATACCAAAAAGCGTTTAGTACTTTCGAGTTAGCGGTTAAAAATAGTAATGATAAATCAAATGTTTATAATGTTTTTGCTGATGCCCAATTGTCACGCTCAGATTTTGAAGGTGCTACACTCAGCTTAAAACGATCAATTTCATGGAATGCTGAAAATCTTGACTCCCATTTAAAGTTGTTTGATATTTATCTACAACAAAAAAACGAAACGTTAGCGCTCGATATTTTAAAGCGTATAGCCAAAAAAATTACTAATATTATCTTTTTAAACAACCTTGAGGGTAACTTATACTTACAGTTAGGAAAACTAGACGAAGCAGAAAAAATATTTCTAGCTTCCTTGCGAAAAAGTAAAAACCGGCCCGCTGTTTATGGTTTATATCGTGTATACAAACAACAAAAGCACTTTTCAAAGGCGCTTAACTTATTAACCCCTTGGGTTAAAGAGAACCCAAAAGACATTACCTCTCAAATAGCAATCGCCGATACACTAGTCGCAAGAAATCAACTTCAGAGTGCGGCTAAAAAATACCAAGATTTAATTGAAGCGTTTTCTGAACTGCCAATTTTGTTGAATAACGCCGCACAAGTATTCATTAAACTGGAGCAGTTCCCTCAGGCATTAACGTATGCAAAAAAAGCACACAAGCTATTACCTGATAATGTCGCAATAATGGATACACTTGCTTGGTCTTATACCCTAAACAAACAAGCAGATTTGGCACTACCTATATTTAGACAAGTTATTGTTAAAGATTTCAACAATGCTGAAATAAAGTATCACTTAGCTGTTACTTTATATCAATTAGATCGCAAGAGTGAAGCAAAAAAATACCTAAAGGCTGCGTTAGAAAATGAAAGTACACTTCCTAACAGAGCTGCTGCTATAGCACTTATGGAAAAGCTTACTGTGGAATAGCGTGAATAATTAAAAAACACTTGTCATTATTGAGTGTTTTTTAATAAATCATTCCAAATATAGCTCTGGTCTATTCGCTGATATTTTTGCCATCTGTTCTTCGGTAAAATAGCAGCTAATTCTAACTTTTCAGGTAAGAAATCATCTGGAAGAGTAAACTCACCTTCAACGATTTGAAAATATTGAAAACTAAAGGATAAATCTTTCTTTGTAGATACCGATATATTACTTAACTTTAATTCGCTCGGCTTATTATCTAAACTCCCCAATAAAGTAAAATCGACATAGCCTTTAACAAAACGTTTACGTACTTGCTGTTGCATTAAAACAATTTGAAAACGAAAATGATGTGGACTGGCTGTTGGATGGACCATCATTCGATCGATTGCCAATCCATCAGCGGTTTTTTCTGGTGCCATCACTTTTTCATAAAAAGCTAATTCTTTTTTTACTTCATAATGCTCAGACTCCATTATTTTTAAAAGCTCTTGGGAGTGCTGATTAGCCATACGTTCAACTTCTAGCTCTACTTCAAGGGTATTAATCTGACTGTTTTGCTGAACATTTTTTTCATAAAGTTTACTCAATCGCGTTTGCTGTTGTGCTAACGTTTTAACTTGATAACCATGATAAAAATTCCCAACACGATAGCCACTGTAAAGACAGATAACAATCACGAGAAGAAGTAAAAGGGCGGAACGGAATGCGCCTAAACGCACAACAACCGTATTTAGATTTATTTTTGCTAACCAATTCATTTGAAAAGTATTATGATATCCAACGAGTTAATAAATATTTTTAGGCTCAAACAATAAAAGGTGCACCCATTCATTATTATGATATCGCTCTCTTTACTTAGAAAACGTTTAGCCTTACCGAGAACTTCCTGGCAACTTTGTTTGTTAGCCGCTTTAGGTGGCACTGCATCAGCACTTCTAGTTGTGCTATTCACCTACAGCATTGAGACAGTTCAAAGCTTTTATTTAGTCCAAAAAAATAACTATACCAGCTTAAGTGCTTTAAGTCGTTTCCATTTGCCTATAGTAGGCGGATTAGTCATTTTATTTTTTGCTTGGCTAACCGGCTACCAGTATTTACGTACCGGTATTCCTTTTGTGTTGCATCGCCTAAAAGTAGCTAATGGCATTATTCCATTTCGCAATACGTTGAATCAATTTTTCGGTAGTGTGATTGCATTAGCGTCCGGCTTCTCAGTTGGAAAAGAAGGGCCTGCTATACATTTAGGAGCTGCTTGTAGCAGTTATTTAGGTAACAAGTTAAATCTACCGTTTAATACCATACGCACACTATGTGCATGTGGCATTGCCGCAGGTATTTCCGCTTGTTTTAATACCCCCATTGCCGCTGTTATATTTGTTATGGAAGTTATTTTACGCGAATACAAAGTGCATATTTTTATTCCTGTGATGATCGCTTCTATTACAGGGTCAATGATCAGCCGAAGCCTTTTGGGACCTACCCATGAATTTGGATATTTTAGTAAAATATCCCTCAGTTTTGATCATTATCCTATTTTGATTATATTAGGGTTAATACTTGGGTTATTAGCCTATGGCTTTAACCGATACTTAGTCCTTATTATAAAATATTCGAGCTCGATTCATATTGTGCCACGCATTATGTTAGCAGCATTAATTACTGGGATACTTGGATTTTTTGTACCCTTTGCTATGGGCACAGACTTAAGTGTAATAACGTTTGCCTTAGAAAATAATATTCCTTTACAATTATTACTTGGGGTTTTATTTGCTAAAATTTTGATGACCATTACCGCTTTAGGCTTAGGTATTCCTGGTGGAATTATCGGTCCTATTATTGGTATTGGTGCTATTGTAGGCACCTGTGTTTCAATATTAGTTACGGGTTATCTTCCCGGAGAAAATTTTGCTGGTGATTATGCCTTAATGGGTATGGCGGGGTTCTTAGCTGCAACACTAAACGCTCCCCTTGCCGCATTATTAACGGTAGTCGAGTTGTCAAATCAGTTAGAGGTTGTTGTGCCTGCAATGATAGTCATCACCACTGCCTGTGTCTTTTCAGGGCAGTTTTTCAACAACCGATCGGTATTTGTTATGCAACTTGAGCAACAGGGTCTCAAATATCGAAAATCCCCCATCGAGAAATCATTACAACGTATCGGTGTATTAGGCGTTTTACAGGAAAATATTAGCGTTTATCAACAAGAATGTTCTTTGGAAGTTTTCAGGGCATTGAAGAATGTTGAATTATTAAATCATGTTATTATTGAAGTAGCACCTGAAACAGAAAGTCTTAGTCCTTACTCAACATTTTCATGGTTAAAAATAAAACACGATTCAGGCACTAAGCGCGTAGAAATAGTACAATTACAGCTACTACCTTTGCAAAGCCAATCAACTTTAGCTGAAGCCTATTTAGCCCTGATTGAACAGCGAGATGGTGGTGTTTATATTTATGATAATGATCCTAATGAGATCTTAGGCATTATTACTTTTGAACAGATCAGAAGTTATTTATTAGAAGGAAAAACAACAGTATGACAACTCTTTTATGGTTACAAGCTTGCCATGTTTTTTTTATGATCGCCTGGTTTGCGGGTGTTTTTTATTTACCACGCCTGTTTGTTAATCACGCTGAAACCTCTAGTATTGAGGTTGCCGAGCATTTAAAGGGTATGGAAAAACGTTTGTTATATTTTGTAACACCTTTTGCTGTGTTAACTGTGTCTTTAGGCATAGCCTTGATTTATTATTATGGATACGCTTGGTTTATCGTTTCAAAATGGTTGCACTTAAAAATAACGTTAGTGATTTTACTGCTCGCTTACCATGGTTATTGTTTTAAGTTAGTTAAAGATTTTAAAGAAGATAAAAATGTACGTTCAGGAAAATTTTATCGAATTTTTAATGAATTTCCCGTCCTTATATTACTCGCCATATTATATTTGGTGTATTTAAAACCTTTCTAATGGGCGATCTTTGCTTATATTCTGGCTTATAGCCCATAAGAAGCTTTCATCAATTAGGTTGAGCGCTTTGATTTAGACCCACAGAAATTGAATAGCAGCGATAATCTATTCTCAACATTTCTGAATTGTGCTATATTCCTGCATCAAAAATAGTCGCAGTCTTATAATTTTGGGTAACTTTTTATGATGAAGTTTGAAGGAAGTCATATCCTTTCTGTCTCGCAGCTTAATCGCGATGCTATCTCTCGTATTTTAGAAGTTTCATCACTAATGGCGCCTTATGCTATGCGTAAGAAGCGTTGTCATGTGTTGGATGGTGCAATTCTCAATAATCTTTTTTTCGAGCCCAGTACTCGTACCCGGGTCAGTTTTGGTGCCGCTTTTAACCTTCTTGGTGGTGCTGTTCGTGAGACCGTTGGACAAGAAAATTCATCGTTGAGTAAAGGTGAATCTCTCTTTGACACGGCACGCGTTATTAGCGGCTACTCTGATATTATTGCGATGCGACATCCCACGATGTATTCGGTTGAAGAGTTTTCAAAAGGCAGTAGTGTACCGGTTATTAACGGCGGAGATGGAGCTAATGAACACCCAACACAAGCCTTACTTGATTTGTTTACCATGCAATCTGAAATGGCGCCATATAACAAAACTTTAGACGGTTTAAATATTGTCTTAATGGGTGATCTCAAACACGGGAGAACCGTACATTCATTATCAAAATTACTCAGCTTATATAAAAACATGAAAGTAACGATGATATCTCCTGACGCACTTAACATGCCCGACAGTATAATCTCATCCTTAACCAATGCCGGACATCAAGTTGTGGTTACCGATAAAATTGACCATAATTTATCGTGCGATATCATCTATCAAACACGCATTCAGCAAGAACGCTTTGCCAGTAAAGACGAAGCTAATTTATACCGTGGTCACTTCAGCTTAAATAGAAAAATTTATCAGCAGTTTTGCCAGCAACATACTGTGATAATGCATCCCTTACCACGCGATTCTCGCCCTGAAGCAAACGAGCTTGATAGTGATTTAAATGATTTAGACAACCTAGCTATTTTTAGACAAGCCCAAAATGGTGTACTGGTCCGTATGGCATTATTTGCCTTAACACTGGGTGTCGAAAATAAGCTCAGCCAATTTGAAAAACCAGTGACTTGGTACACCAACAAATAAATAATTCTTAAGTATATAAGTGACAACAGTTTATTTAATGTTAGTCGTATTATAATTAACAAAGTAGGCAATTTATGAACCATTCAGAACAACTTTTTAACAGCGCAAAACAAATTATTCCCGGTGGTGTAAACTCACCTGTTCGTGCATTTAATGGTGTTGGCGGTACGCCTTGTTTTATTAAACGCGCTGAAGGTGCATATATTTATGACGCCGATGATAAAGCTTATATTGATTATGTCGGTTCTTGGGGACCAATGATTTTAGGCCATAACCACCCGGCTATTTTAGCAGCAGTTATTGAAACTGCTCAACATGGCTTAAGTTTTGGCGCACCTACCGAGCTAGAAATCACTATGGCAGAGAAGGTACGTGAACTAGTACCGTCAATGGAGCGCATTCGTATGACCAGCTCAGGTACAGAAGCTACCATGAGCGCAATCCGGTTAGCTCGTGGCTACACTGGACGTGATAAAATCTTAAAGTTTGAAGGTTGCTACCACGGTCATGCTGATTCGCTATTAGTAAAAGCAGGCTCAGGTGCACTCACCATGGGGGTGCCAAATTCACCAGGTATTCCTGCTGATGTTGCCAAGCACACATTAACTGTTAGTTTTAATAATATTGACGAAGTTAGAGAAATCTTTGCTAAATATAAAGATGAAATTGCCTGTATTATTGTCGAACCTGTTGCTGGAAACATGAACTGTGTTCTTCCGGTAGAAGGTTTCCTTGAAGGTCTACGTGACGTTTGTGATGAACATAAAAGTGTACTGATTTTTGATGAAGTAATGACCGGCTTTCGTATTGCATTAGGTGGGGCTCAAGCACATTACAATATTGTTCCTGATTTAACGACGTTAGGTAAAGTTATTGGTGGTGGTATGCCTGTCGGTGCGTTTGGCGGTAAAAAAGAGATTATGGATTATATCGCACCTATTGGCCCTGTTTACCACGCAGGTACCTTATCGGGTAACCCTATCGCTATGGCTGCCGGTTTAGCGGCATTAAATGAATTAAGCATCGGTGATAAACACGAGCAACTGAGTGCATCAACTGAAAAGCTTGCTATGGGTTTAAAAGCAGCAGCCGAGCGCAATGGCGTGTCATTAAGCATTAATTATGCTGGTGCAATGTTTGGTTTTTTCTTTACAGATTCACCAGAGCCTGTCACTACTTTTGAACAAGCAACCGCTTGCGATACAGATAAGTTCAGACGTTTCTTCCACTTAATGCTAGAAAACGGCATCTACTTGGCACCTTCAGCTTATGAAGCTGGCTTTTTATCTATGGCTCATACCGATAAAGAGATTGAATTAACGTTAGCCGCTGCTGATAAGTGCTTTGCTCAACTATAATGTAAAAATTAGCGTGGTTTAGCGACTAAACCACGCCCGTTGACACACAAGGATACTCATTTTTTAACAAGACCATCCTTAAAATAAAAAGGGATAACCGATGGCTATCCCTTTTTATTAACGGTGACGCTAATTTACTTTAACGGCCAGTAATTCATTTTCAAGCCAATGATAAGCTTGTTGCCAACCTAATTCTAAACCTGAAAATACCGGATATCTCCATTGATCAAATGAACGACTTGCCTGCAGTTTCTTAGTCACTAAAACACTTTTTTCAGAATAACAAACAAAGGCAAGCGCTTTTAAACCTTCATAAGATGCGACTGAAAGTTTCGCCTCATAAGTATAGGTGTAGTTATTAATGCGGTTGATTAACAGGGCAAAATCCCCTTCTACGTTCTCATGCACAAATTCATGGCATTCCTCAACCATTTCAAGTGTCATTTCGACGCCTTCATCAGCGGTTACTTCAATAATATTATTTGCAAATATATTATAAAAGCCAAAACTTAAACGATGCTTCATATCAGATCCAGCGTATTAATTTTATAGGTGATATCAATCCCTTATGATTAACAAGCAATCCTATGAGCTAGCTATTTTTTTATACAATAGTATCTGTATAATAAACATGCAAGAAAATGCATGATAAAAAAACAAGATACATTAGTAAACCTGTCATGCTAATCAGTAAAAAGTTGTTCAAACCAAGATAACTTTTTCTTCTTTTCTGTCAGCTTTTTTCCTAAACAATGCGGCTCTATTAAAAGACCTGTCGTTATTGCCGGATAACTAATCATTTCAGCACACTCGATACTGACGGCGATACCACTGGAAGATTCAAAATTAGTTAATGCAATATTTTCAGGCATTAAACGACTTTTGTTAACCACACCGTTTTTATTCATAAACTGTGCAAATAGCACTAAAGCGCCACTACTGCCTGTTAGGTTGGTCGGTTTGTTGTCGTCACGACCTAGCCAAGTCGTCACTAAGTTTTCGTTATCATAACCAATAAACCAACTGTCTCTTTGATCATTGGTGGTACCTGTTTTTCCTGCTACTGCTGCCCCATCTAAACGCCAAGTAAGCGACTTAGCCGTTCCCACTTCGGTTACTTGTGATAAAGCATGGTCAAGTAAATACATAGCTTGAGTTGAGAACAACTGCTCGTCTGGCGCTTCAAATTGCCATAAAGTTTCGCCCTGTGCCGAGATAATACGGTCAATCGCATGACTATTACTCTTAAATCCTTGATTGGCTATAGATAAATAAAGCTGATTAATTTCATATGGTGATAAGCTTAAAGAGCCCAATAACATACTAGGGCGAGTGACGATATCTTCGGGATAACCTAGTAAGTGAAAGATATTGGCAATATTTTCTAAGCCGAGTTGCATACCTAAATTCACCGTTGGCACGTTTAACGACCTAACTAAAGCATCATGTAGGCTTACCTTGTTTTCAAATTTTCCATTATAATTATTTGGACGCCATTCTTTACCGCCATCACTGATAAGTACAATAGGTTCGTCGCTCAATAAGGTTGCAAAGTTATATTGTTGATAACGCTCTAGAGCGGCCAAGTATATTGCGGGTTTTACTAATGAACCGATGGGACGTTTAGCATCTAATGCTCGGTTAAAGCCGGCATAACCCGCTTTTTTATCGCCAACTAAGGCTTTTACTTCACCTGACTTGATATCGGTAACCACCATGGCAAGTTGTAAGGACTCGCCTTTGTTCAATATTGTTAACTCAGGGATATGCTTAGCTATTGTTTGTTCTGCATTCATTTGTGCTGTTATTGAAAAGCCTGTAAAAACTCGAACACCCGCTTGTTGTTGGAACGCTGAAAGCTTTTCAGAAAGTTCTTTTTTGACCAATTGTAAATAAGCAGGAAACTTTTTATTGGCTAAACGGCGAGTTTTACGAATAGATAAAGGTGATACGACGGCCGCTTGATAGTTTTTTTGTGAGATCAGTTCATTTTGATACATCAACCGTAAAACAAGATCTCGTCGCTTTTTAGCATTTTTAGGGTGACGCCAAGGATCATAATAACTAGGCCCCTTGACCTGCCCAACAAGCATGGCCATTTGTTCAATCGTTAAAGATTGGATCGGCTGACCAAAATAAAATTTAGCCGCTAAGCCAAAACCATAAATACCATTAGCGTAGTGTTGTCCTAAATAGATTTCATTTATATAGGCTTCAAGTAGCTGATCTTTGCTATATCTAAGCTCCAAAATAATCGACATAACCGCTTCGTTAACTTTACGCCAGAGTGTTTTATCACGGGTTAAAAACATATTTTTAACCAGTTGCTGTGTTAAGGTACTCCCTCCCTGAACCGTTCTACCTGCTTGAATATTAGCCACTAAAGCTCGAAAAATTCCTAATGGGGAAACACCCGCATGAAAATAGAAATCACGGTCTTCAACTAATAGTAAGGTATCAATAAGTTGCTCTGGTACTCTTTGTAGTGAGACTATCACCCTATCTTCTTTGTTTTCAGGAACTAATCGCCCCAGTGAGTAAGGTTCAAATGAAAAACTTTCAATAGCTCCTTGCTCATTAAACAAAGAAAGTATTTTATTACCGGCAATATTAATAGTGAAGCGCTCTACGTGCGTATTACCGTTGCCAAAATCAAAAGCGCGACGATAAACAATCAGCGTCGTCTTTGATAAAGCAAATTCACCCGGGTTGAGCGCCTGTTGCTTTCTCTGATAACCAGACAAAAGTAAATTTTGCTTTAGTTGAACAAGTGAAGCATTATCGCCAACTTTGAAACTGTCAACTTTGCCATAAACTTGCACGGGAATGTTCCACCGTTGCCCCTCAAATTTATCTTTCACTTTACTGTCGAGGTAAACCGCATAAAAGCTAAATAAAAATATAAAGGTAATGAACAATTTCAAAGCAGTACGCCAGCACCAACTTACCCGAGAGGCTCTGGTAGCAATCTTTTCTTTGGTTTCTTTTTTCACATTATTAGTCATTTTAAATAGTATTTTCATCCGTTAATAAAGCTAATGCTTCATTACATATATTTTTTAACGCGGTTAGTCGCCTTTGCATTAGCGGGATCATTCGGCCAAAAGTGCTTAGGGTATTTTGCTTTCATCTCTTTTTGTACCTCCTTGTAGCTTCCTTGCCAAAAAGCAATGAGATCTCGCGTCACTTGAATAGGTCTCTTTGCCGGCGATAGCAGCTCAATAATCAAGGAAACATCGCTGTTATGTTGATCATCGCCAACCTTAGGGGTAACACTCACGCCATAAAGCTCTTGCATAGGCATTGAAACAATTGGCGCTTGCTCGACACTATATCGAATTGGGCAACGTCTTCCTGTTGGGCCAACAAAATACTCAGGGGCAATACGAGCGAAGGTTTTTTGCTGGTTATAATCAAGTAATGATAGTAATGCCGATGATAAATTTACTTTATCTAGCTGGTTTTTATTTTTAATCGCACCAATAAAAGGGACTAACCATAACGCTAAGTGTTGTAATAAATCACTTTCCTCAACATTAGGAAAATTTAAATGCGGCTGAGTTTGATTAACCCAACGCCAACGACTGAGTAATTTTTGATCAGCTTCGCGCCAATGAAGATAGGACAGACCATTTTGCTCAATTTGTTGTTGCCATAAAGTAGCTAGTGCTTCATCACTTATTTGTTCATTACTGGGTTTTTCTGACAAGACAATAGCACCAAATACTGTTTGCTGCTTCGCACTTATACGTTGGGTTTTCGAATCGTAATTAAGTTGTTTTATTTGTTTTTCAGCGATAATTCCCAAATTAATAAGCTGTTTAATATCAACCGGTGCAGCAAGTCTTACTTGTAATTTTTGTTGGTATTCAGCTAAGTTAGCAGCCACAATATAATCTTCACTCGCCAGCGCATCTTGCTCATTGATCATAAGACCTTTACCATTTTCAGCTAAAAAATGGCCGTATTGTGCCCGTTGTTTAGCAATACGCTCGGGATAAGCTAAAGCAAGTAATAATCCGGTTAATTCCAGTGGTAAGCTTGATAAATTCGATACTGAAACTTCATTAATTCTTTGTAAGTGTTTTTTTGTTTGTAGGAAAAATGACTGATATTTTTTGCTGGTTGATTGCTGAATTAACTCACTCAAACGGTGACGTAAGTCACAATCGGTAAATGCACGTTCACCACGAAATATATCTCGGTCTTCAAGCAATGACGCTAACAATGCGGCGAGGTTTGTTAATCCTAAGTAGTGATGTTTTTTTTCTAATGCTGAGGCTCTCACAATCATTTTAGCAAAACGTGGATGACAAGCAAAACCAGCAACATTTTTGCCAAGTGGGGTTAAGTTTCTTTTATCGTCAAGTATCTGCAGCTTTTGTAATTCTTGCCATGCTTGAGTTTCGAGTAGTTTTGTCGGAAGTTCTATTAGAGGTAGTTCGTTAAATTGCTTAACACCCCAGCGTGCAACCTCTATAATCATAGGAAGTAAGTCAGCTTGTTGAATTTCACTGGCACTTTGTTCGTTCCTGCGCTGAAAATCTTCGTCGCTGTAAAGTCGAATACATTTACCTGCCATCATTCGACCCGCACGTCCCATACGCTGTATTGCAGAGGCCTTAGAAATATTACGCTGCTGTAACTGATTTGTCAGCGTTAGCCGGTCGTAGATGGCGACTTTTTCTAAACCACAGTCTATAACTAAATCAATTCCTTCAATCGTTAAACTCGTTTCTGCAATATTAGTTGCTAGAACAATTTTATGAAGCCCTTGCTCGGTAGGCGAAATTGCCTGTTGTTGCTCGGCAAGCGTTAAGTTGCCATATAATGGACATAATAAAAAATGCTTGGGTAATAAATCACCTAACTTTTCAGCAAGAAAACGAATGTCAGCGATACCGGGTAAAAAAACCAATATTGAACCTTGGTGCGAGTTTATTGCATTCTTACAAATATTAACCGCGTGTTCACGCCATAATCGGCTATTTTTTACTGGCGAATAACTAACATCAATAGGGAAACTTCGACCTTCACTAGCAAGAGAAACGGCGTCGGGTAATTGCTTAAGTAATTCAGCAGTCGCTAACGTTGCTGACATTAATAATATTTTTAAATCGTCTCGTAACCCCTGTTGTGTATCTCGTGCTAATGCAAAAGCTAAATCTGCATGCAGTGACCTTTCATGAAACTCATCAAAGATCACTAAAGCACAATTTTCAAGCTCAGGGTCATGCTGAATAATTTGGGTGAATATACCTTCAGTGATGACCTCCAATTGAGTATTTTCAGATACCCTACTTTCATTTTTCAACCGATAACCGACTGTTTTCCCGACCGGCTGACCTATCTGCTTCGCTAAAAAACAAGCAACTGTTTTAGCCGCTAAACGACGAGGTTGAAGTAAGTATATTTTTTTACCTTTAAATTGGCCAAGTGCTAATAGCCATAACGGTAGGCCTGTTGATTTGCCCGCGCCTGGCGGAGCAGATAGTACAAGAGTTTGATGCTGATTTAATGCATCAAGAAATTCCGCTTTGATGTTTTCTATGGGTAATGGAGAAACAGACATTTTAATTTTATGAAATAGGGTCGGGTAACAAGCTTATGGTCACTCTATCACAAACGTTTCAAGCCATATTGTTATATTTCGTTCGCCAGCCTAAAACAGGTAAATAACCGCTAAGAATGTAAATATATAAATGCCTAAAAAAAAGCACAATAATGTTCATTATTGTGCTTTATATCGATTAACACGTCACATTAAAAATTACTTAATTAACTCAGCGATCGTGGCAATACCTAAGCCAGTCCCTCCGGCACTAAACAAGCTAGTGCTACTGCCATTATAAGCCGTCGCTAAATCGAAATGTAACCAACCTGCTCCTTCATTGTCGACAAATCTAGATAAAAATCCCGCAGCATTACTTGCACCGCCAGCACCGCCACCCGGTACAGGTCGACTGTTTGCCGTATCTGCAAATTCAGATGGACATTTATCTTGATGCCAAACGGCTAAAGGAAATTGCCATATTGGCTCATTCACTTGCTCTGCGGCTTTTTTCGCTTGCTCTGCAGCTTGGTTGTCTAAAGTAAATAAAGCATTGTATTCACCACCAGTAGCCATTACCGCCGCACCTGTTAGTGTTGCTGCGTCAATAATAAGAGGCGCCTTAGTTTCGCTTGCTGCTAATAAACCGTCAGCCAGTACTATTCGACCTTCAGCGTCGGTGTTAGCGACTTCCATCGTTACACCGTTTTTATAAGTTAAAATATCGCCCAACTTATAAGCATCGTTACTGACCATATTTTCAGCACAACATAAAAATAACTTAACGCGTTTATTTAAACCTTGTCTAATGGCTAATGCCATAGCTCCCGCAACCACTGCAGCACCGCCCATATCACATTTCATGTCAAACATTCCTGCGTTTGACTTTAAGCTGTAACCGCCACTGTCAAAAGTGATACCTTTACCGACTAAACAAGCAGATACAGCCGCATCAGGATCGCCTGTTGGGTTAAAATCAACTTCTAATAAACACGGCGGATTAATACTGCCTTTACCAACATTATAAATGCCCACCCAGCCTTGCTGTTGCAATTCATCGCCAGAGATAATATTGCTGGTGACATAAGCAGGTGCTTGAGCATTAATATAGTCTGCTGCTAACTCAGCCAATTTAAGCGGATATAGCTCAGAAGGTGTTTGATTAATTAAATCACGGCTCCAAGCAAAAACAGCTAATTTATCGTTCAAACTGTTGATACATTCGCTGCTACCGGTAAATTCAACGTTAGTTAATTTTCCGACACAAGTAAAACCGAGTGCAAAACTCCATTGAGTATTAGCTTGCCAGTTATCACCAGATAAACGTGCATGCTTAACGCCAAGTTTCTCAATGCTACGTGCTGCTTTTTGAATCTGTCTTAAGGGGCTACCACTTGAATCTTTCAAACAGATATGAAGTTCGTTATCAACATACTGAACAAGGTTGTCACTTTGCCAATTATTACTACTACTTTGCTTTGATAAATGAATATTTGTTACTTGGGTCATAAACTATCCTAAAGATCATAAATTAATACGACTTAGTTTATACTTATCATCAAGCAAAGCCGATATTTTTTAAAAAGTAGTTATTTAATTAATGTAAACCTAGCCAAACCTCAGCTTTAGACAAGTGCGTTCAGCAAGGAAAATGGATTATTTAACGGTATAATATTGTGATTTTCTTGTTGTACTTTTTAACGACAGCACCAAAACATCTAAGAAATATTTTATCAAAACAGCTAACTTTGCAATAATTCTAGCGAGTATTGTTGGCCAATTAAGTACCACTAACAAAAGTTAGCGGTTTGTCAGTACATAACGTAACATTAATAAAACTTATCATTTATTTTTCCAATGAACATAAATCTTAAAAAAGCGATTTTAATCAAACGTTATAAACGTTTCCTTGCAGATATCATATTAGAAGATGGCACTGAAACAACACTTCATGTCGCCAATACAGGTGCTATGACCGGTTGTGCGACAGAAAAAGATACTGTCTGGTATAGTACTTCAGATAATAAAAAACGTAAATATCCCTACAGTTGGGAAATCACCCAAACACAAAATGATCATTTTATATGTGTAAATACCCTACGTGCCAACCAATTAGTTGAAGAAGCACTGACTAATAGAACAATTAATGAACTGCACAACTATAAAACGTTAAAACGAGAAGTAAAATACGGTGATGAAAATAGTAAAATCGACTTCTTACTTACTGACGAAAACGATGTGTTAACTTATATAGAAGTTAAAAGTGTTACTCTGCTAGGTGATGGCTCTATAAGTAAGCAAGGCTACTTTCCTGATGCAGTCACGCTTCGTGGCCAGAAGCATTTACGTGAACTCATGCAAATGAAACAACAAGGTCATCGAGCTATTTTGTTATTTGCTGTACTTCATAGTGGGATTGAAAGCGTTATGGCCGCACAGCATATTGACGCTAAATATGCAGAACTTCTATCACAGGCTAAGGAGCAGGGTGTTGAGGTTATTGCTTACAAAGTAAGCTTTAAGCAAGATATTAGCAACATTCAAATGACTTTGGTCGACGTCTTGCCGGTAAAATTAGCGGAAAATGTAACGGATTAACCAAAAAAAAGAGTTAAATACATTGACTCACCCTAACAAAAATTGTTAAAAAAGCTTGCTCAAAAATAAATTGTTAAAAAATAGTATACAAAAATATTTCCACTTTTCCGAACGAACCCACAACCGTTTGATTTAAAAGAAAAATAATTATTTTTTAAGTTAATTGTAACGAAAGCCTTGAATTATGATTCGTGCAACGCAATATAGACTGGGTATTTCAGGTCTATTTATTATTGGCAATTGCAACCACGGGTGTAGCTTTTAATGAAAGAGCAACAACTTCGCCATGTAGGTCGATGTAGCATTTAGGAGAATAAGCATGCCAGCCAAAAAAGTACTAGGTATTTTAGCATTAGCGGGCGTATCGCCGTACGCAGAGAAAGCCAACGAAGAGTACATGAACGCTGCTCAATTAGAGCATTTCAAGAAAATTCTTGATGCTTGGCGAGTGCAGCTTCGCGAAGAAGTTGACCGCACAGTTATGCATATGCAAGACGAAGCAGCAAACTTCCCTGATCCGGTTGACCGAGCAGCTCAAGAAGAAGAGTTCAGTTTAGAGCTACGCACACGAGATCGTGAACGTAAACTCATTAAAAAAATTGAAAAAACATTACAATTGATTGAAGAAGATGAATTTGGCTTCTGTGATTCATGTGGTATTGAAATTGGCATTCGTCGTTTAGAAGCGCGCCCAACTGCTGATTTATGTATTGAATGTAAAACACTTGCTGAGATTAAAGAACGCCAATTAGCAGGTTAGTTGCTTGATTAAATGATATTACGTTAACGTATTCATTATATGAATCACGACAAAATTAATATTACGCGGCCACAATATTTGAGTAAATCTACGACTCAATATCGTGGCCGTTTTGCTCCATCCCCTTCGGGTTTCCTTCATTTTGGTTCTTTAATCGCCGCACTCGCCAGCTATTTACATGCAAAAAATCAGCAAGGTTTATGGTTAGTTCGTATTGAAGATATAGACCCACCCCGTGAAATGCTCGGCGCCAGTGCTGCAATTTTAACAACACTCGATGCTTATGGACTCCACTGGGACGAACCTGTTTTATATCAAAGTCAGCAAAGCGATTTATATAGAGACGTTTTAAAAAAATTAGCAGAACAAAAACTCACCTACCACTGCCAATGTACACGCGCTGAAATCAAAGCTCAGGGCGGGATTTATCAAGGTCAGTGCAGAAATAAAAATCATCCGCAAACAAATAGTGCTACGCGATTACGTAATCTCCACGGTATTTATCACTATCATGATTTAATACAAGGTGATTATTTTTGTCCGCAACAGCTTGCCAAAGAAGACTTTATTTTAGCCAGAAAAGATGGGCTATTTGCTTATCAACTTGCTGTTGTAGTCGATGATATTTATCAAAATATTAGCCATGTTATTCGAGGCTGTGATTTACTTGACCCAACGGTAAGGCAGTTAAGTTTTTATCAACAACTGGATTATCAAGCGCCACAGTTTGGCCATATTCCATTAGCCGTTGATGCAACTGGTTTTAAACTCAGTAAACAAAACAAAGCCCCTGCCATTGATAATAACAACCCAACCCCTTCCTTAATCGCAGCCCTTAATTTTCTTGGACAACATCCACCTAAAGATCTTTATGCTTACTCAGCCTTGCAAATCATAGAGTGGGCGATCGAAAACTGGTCTACAGATGCGATCCCTAAGCAGCAAGAAATAGCATTTTGTCAGTAATATTCAAGTAAAACGGGTGTTTGTTGAATTTTCAAACGTTTTATATTCTCTTTTATTGCCCCGTGATATATTATTGTAGCCAATAAAAAAGTGAAACGTAGCATTACAAGATGTTTCAACTTCCCACATTATCCAATCAAGGCCAGTATTATCAAAAGTGTTATCAACTTGTGTAAAAGAGTATTGGGCAAAGCCTCTAAAAAAATGGCTAAAAGCTCAACTAAAATTCAGCCGACCACAGGCTCTACTGTTTTAACACGCGACCAGCATAATGTTTCTCGTAAGAAAATGAGCAACAACGCTTTAAAAGTGCTTTACCGCTTAAATAGTGGTGGCTATGACGCCTATTTAGTCGGTGGTGGTGTACGTGATTTATTATTGGGTTTAGAGCCAAAAGACTTTGATATAGCGACTAATGCGACTCCTGAACAAATTAAAGATTTATTTCGCAATTGTCGATTAATAGGCCGCCGCTTCCGGTTAGCTCATATTGTTTTTGGCCGTGAAATTATTGAAGTAGCAACATTCCGTGGCCACCATGAAAATGCGCCAGAGAAAGAGCAAAGTTGCCAAAAGACTTCAAAACAAAGTGAAGACGGCATGTTACTGCGTGATAATATTTATGGTTCTATCGAAGAAGACGCTGAACGTCGTGACTTTACCATTAACGCACTTTACTACAGTGCAAAAGATTTTAAAGTACATGATTTTGCTAACGGTATTGGCGACATTAACGCTAAATTAATCCGTTTGATTGGTGATCCTGAAACACGATATCGTGAAGATCCGGTTCGTATGCTACGTGCAATTAGATTTGCCACTAAGCTAGATATGACCATTAGCCCAGAAACAGAAGCGCCAATTGCTGAATTAGCTCCTTTAATGGCAAACATACCTCCGGCAAGAATGTTCGAAGAATTTTTAAAGTTATTTATTGCTGGCAAAGCGCAACTTACTTTTCAGCAGTTAAGAAAGTATGATTTATTTCGCTATTTTTCCCCAGCAACTGACCAAATGCTAAGTAAAGGCAATCATCCGCATATTGAACGTTTTATCGTTCAAGCCCTGGAAAATACCGATAGCCGTATTAATAATGAACAACGCGTCACCCCAGCATTCTTATTTGCCGCAATGCTTTGGTATCCACTGCAAAGTCATGTTGAACGTTTACGTAGTGCACAACCACAGCTGTCACCCCAAGATGTATTTTTTGCTGCTTTAAGCGAAATAATGTCTGAACAACAGCGCAGTATAGGTATCCCTAAACGTTTTCAAGCCGTAATGAAAGATATATGGATCCTGCAAGATAAGCTAAGTCGTAGAGATGGTAAACGTGCTTATAAGGCGCTAGAACATCAGAAATTCCGTGCGGGTTATGATTTTCTTTTACTGAGAGCCCAAATAGAAGCAACACCTGAAAATCCAGCATTAGAAGAGTTAGCAAAGTGGTGGACTGACTTTCAAGTGAATGACCACAATACGCAAGAATTGATGATAAAAAGTATTGCCCAATCACGAACTACCAGCCGTAGAAGCCCTAGAAAACGTCGGGTTGTTCGCGAAGACAAATCGAACAGTACTGATTAATGGCGTTAGTCTATGTAGGATTAGGCAGTAACTTGTCTGATCCACAAAAACAAATAAAACTTGCAGTTGCGTCCTTAGCACAAATAAAAAACACCACACTCGACGGTGTTTCTTCACTGTATTTTAGTCGCCCGATGGGACCACAAGACCAACCCGACTATATGAATGCTGTTGCCTCATTAACAACTGACCTCAATCCTTTAGATTTACTTAACGAATTACAAGCCATCGAAAATAATGCTGGTCGTGTTCGAAAAGATAATCGCTGGGGAGCACGTATTCTCGATTTAGATGTGCTTTTATACGATAATGAAACCATTAACCACGAACGCTTAATCGTGCCTCATTATGGTTTAGAGCTTCGTGAATTTGTCTTGTTACCACTTGCAGAGTTATCACCTAAGCTAACACTACCCAATGGCAAGCCTGTTTTAGCATTAAGCCAAGCTATTGCGACAAATGGGTTAAAAATTCATAGCAAGTTGCGCTAATTTAACAATTATGCGAAAGTACGCGCACTCAAATACGCTCTCTGAGTATTTACTCAAACCTTAAAAATTTTGGACTAAATATGGCTAAGATAACTACATCAACTTTGCTAAAAATGAAACAGCAAGGTGAAAAAATTTCTACCATCACCGCATATGATGCAAGTTTTGCAAAACTATTCGATCAAGCGGGTATTCACGCTATTTTAATTGGCGACTCATTGGGTATGGTTTTACAAGGCCAAGATGACACATTACCTGTTGATATAGACCATATGGCTTATCATACACAGTCGGTAAAGCGTGGTGTTACTGACACCCTCATCATTAGTGATATGCCTTTTATGACATATGCCACTAAAGAGCAAGCTTTCACTAACGCGGCAAAACTTATGCAAGCCGGTGCAAGCATGGTAAAGATGGAAGGTGGTGAATGGCTGGTTGATACAATTAAAGGCCTAGTAGAGCGCGGTATTCCAGTCTGTGCTCACTTGGGCTTAACACCACAATCTGTTAATGTATTTGGTGGGTTTAAAGTACAAGGCCGTGAAAAATCACAAGCAGATAAAATGATCGCCGACGCTAAGTTACTTGAAGCGGCTGGCGCGCAATTGTTAGTTTTAGAATGTATACCTTGTGATTTAGGTAAAGCGATTTCTACTGCTGTTTCAATCCCAACTATTGGTATTGGTGCAGGTAAAGATACCGATGGTCAAATCTTGGTGATGCACGATGCTTTGGGTATTTCCTGTAGCTATATGCCGAAGTTTTCACGTAATTTTTTGATCGATACTGGTGACATTAAAAAAGCCATTGAGTTATACATTAGCGAAGTCTCCAATGGAAATTTCCCTGGTGACGAACATATTTTTGTTAAATAGATTGTAAAATACCCTATATGAAAATAGTAAATGAGATTATCGAATTACGCCAACAAGTCACTGAATGGCGTAAACAAGGTTTAAAAATAGCGTTTGTCCCTACCATGGGCAATTTACACGCTGGACATATAGCTTTAGTAACAGAGGCTCATCGTCACGCTGACAAAGTGGTTGCCAGCATATTTGTTAATCCCATGCAATTTGGCGCCAATGAAGATATTGACAATTACCCGCGCACGCTCGACAACGATCAACAGCAATTAGTCTCTGCTAACACTGATTTACTCTTTATCCCCTCTGCTCAAATGATTTATCCTAAAGGGCTAGATAAGCAGACTTATGTTGATGTACCCAATGTATCTGTTGGTTACTGTGGAGAAAGCCGCCCAGGGCACTTTCGTGGTGTTGCGACGGTTGTGTGTAAACTGTTTAATTTAGTACAACCAGACATCGCGTGTTTTGGTTTAAAAGACTATCAGCAAGTCCAAGTGATAAAAACTATGGTTGAAGACCTTTCAATGGCTATTGATATTATTGCTGTCGATACGGTTCGCGAAAAAAGTGGCTTAGCAATGAGTTCGAGAAACGGTTATTTAACGCCGGAACAACTTGCAATCGCACCAGCACTTGCAAAAAATATTCAATGGCTAGCACAGCAAATAAAGTCGGACCACGACTTTAGTGGTCTGATAAAACAAGCTACTCATTTGATCAATAATGCCGGTATGAAAACTGACTATATTGATATTTGTCATGCAAGAACACTACAACCTGCCAATAAAAATGATAAAGAATTAGTGATCCTCGCTGCTGCACATTGTGGTAAAGCAAGGTTAATCGATAATTTACAAGTTTTCCTCTGATAATTATTTACTGCTCGTATTAATAAATAAAGATCAAAAAAGCCGAATGTTATTTTGATAACGTTCGGCTTTTTTGTATTTACTGTGATAAAACGCGACAAAAAGTTATTCGTATGAGCGTTCTAACCATTGAATTTGCGATTGCAATTCTAAAATTTCTTTTTGCGCTTCAATTAAGGCTTGTTGAACCGATGAAATGTCAGCTTGATTGTGTTCAGATACTTCTACTGGAGTTTTTCTCATGTCGTATTCCATAATTATTACCACCACAAAATGTAATTGTGTATGAATTATTACACAACAACTTTCATAAATAAAATAACATTTATAGATCTAAATGAAACCTTATAGAACAAAAATTCATTAAAAATATATATAATCATACTTAACAGTGAGTTAAACAATATTTTTTAGGGAGATAAATAATAAAACGAAAGGAACAACTTACATAACGAAAGTAAAAGTAAAACATTTCAAGCAGAGTTACAAAATATAAGCTAAGTTAAGGACAACAAATCAGGTAGAAAGGTTTCACTTTCTTGAGCCAATTCAAGTTGCTCGACTAGCACATCATTAAGAATTTCATTGGAGGTTAATGGATTCGCCAATACAACACGAAAAACCACCGTTTTTCGACCTTGATAACGCTGCACTTCAATACGCGTGCGTGAAACAAATGATTTACCATTTTCACGTTGACGTTTTTGAATAAATTTAGTTAGGTCATCGAGTAAATCATTAATATTATCTTGTTGTACTGCTGAACTATTTGCTAATAAGTTTTGCACCGCTTTTGGATTGTAACGATAAGTTAATAAACATAACTCTGGTTCAGTTATTAACTCAAAGTCAGCATGCTGATTAATGCGTTCTGCAAAATACCGTGCTCTGTCAATTCCTTGGTTAATCAACATTTCATAACCAGGTCGACTGATAATATGTAAGCTTGCATAAACTAACATCGCCATACCGGGTCTTGATCCCTCCAAGGTATGTGAGCCTAAATCTTTTGAACCTTTACGTAAAATATATTCGGCATGGTGTTCAATAGAAGCCACAGAAGCCGGATTTTTAAACACCACAAGGCCTGCGCCCATGGGCACATACATTTGCTTGTGAGCATCGATAGTTACTGAATCAGCGCGTTCAATTCCCTTAAGCAGTGGACGGTATTTATTTGATAATAATGTCGCGCCACCCCATGCCGCATCAACATGAAAGTGTGTTTGAAACTCCTCAGCAATATCAGCCATTTTATCTAATGGATCAATGTTACCTGTTTCTGTCGTACCAGCAACGCCAACAATACTTAATACGCGGATGTTTCTTTGTTTCAACTCAAGGCATTTTTCACGCAATTTCTGGCAATCAATGCGGTTATGGCCATCGGTAGGAATTGATATCACGCTGTCCTGACCAATCCCTAGGATATCAGCAGACTTCTTTAGTGAATAATGGCCACGGTCAGACACTAAAATCACTAAGCCATCATATTTATAATGTTTTAATGCGTTAAATAAGCCTTCTCGTGCAATACCTTTGAAATCACCATCAGCTTTCAACAAATTATTACGCGCTACCCAAAAGGCCGTTAAATTGGCGACAGTGCCACCAGAACAAAAGGCACCTAATGAATGGTTAGCACTGTGCATCCATTGCTCATAAAAATGGTCATTATCTTTATAAACCAAACGATGCATCATACCTAACACTTGACGTTCAAGTGGGGTAAATGCTTTTGATGTCTCAATTTTGACTAAATTTTGATTTAAACCCACCATCAATTTAGAAAGCGGTAAAATAAAGTAAGGTAAAGCTGAGGTCATATGACCAATAAAACTTGGGCTTGATGTATGCACTGATTGTGCAACAACTTTATCTAAAATATGGCGAGTATGATCAGAGACAAAACTAGGTTCTTCGGGAATAGCCGAGCTAGCGAAATCTTTTTCAATTTCGCTTAAGGCACGTTCTTTAGCAGCAATATGATTACCTAAAAAACCAGCAAGATTTTCTGATATTTCTTTTTCGATCAGCCCCAACGTCGAATCAGGTGCTTCTGGAATGGTAAAAATACTGTGTAAAGACTCTTGAGTCGCTTTTGCTGTGCGCTTATTCGTCGTCATACCTTGCCGCTGTAACCATGTTGGTAAGTAAACATAAAACGGCACTTTAATAAAAAATGACTGAAATGTCTTGTACTTTATTTCTATCTACCATAGAAAAATCCAGCAATACAGTCACTAGATAATAGTTGCCACGTAAACTAGCGCTAATTCTACAAGTGCTAAAGTACTCAACGCCATCATTAATACATTCTTTTTAATTAAATTATTCATCTTCAATATCCTTTTTGATTGAGTATTATTACTCATTAATCAAAAAGTAATCAAGATCTAAGCCACATACGTTAAATTGTTGATTTTTAATCAAAATAAAACTTAATTTCAAATCATAATTTACTGCTCATTAAATAAATTAGCGAGTTTCACTAACTTATTGTCAATTTTGCTAAGCAGCATAGTTGATAAAATTAAATAAAAGGTAGATATTCACGATTGAGCAATAACTGCCAGCAAGGTTGACCACTCGCTTTATATTTTGCTTCAAAAGGCGTTAAAGGCTCTTCATTAGTAATCACACTAATATTACCTAAAATACCCGCTACATCAGCAGCAAATTGAAACTCTTCTAAGTATAATCGCCAGTTACTGCGCAGAATAATTTGTTTACCAATATTAATAATTTGTGGGAATACCGCACTACCATGCCAACGCCTTTGAATATGTTTCGATTTAGGCCAAGGATTGGGATACAAAATATAATGTTTATTTACCGGCCAATTTGCTTGGTCAACTAAACGATAAAAATCATTCAAATTTGCTCTAACTAAATGGAAATTCTCAATTTTAGAGCCATCGTTATGGAGAAGTTCATCTACATTGCGATTAATGCGATGCGCTGACTTATCAACACCAATCACTAAAGCCTGCGGATTTTGTTTGGCTAAAATACGTGTACTTTGCCCAACACCACAGCACGAGTCTAAAATAATATCCCCTTGATGGGCTTTCACTAAAGCATCCATTTCGGCAAACGCTTGCTCGGTATGTGCTTGAAAAGGCTTTTGTGAGCGGTGCTGTAAATGTTTTTCAACAATTTCTTCAAGTTTTTCATGAATGCCAGGTTGATTAGTGATTATAACTCTTGAATCACCCGTCACGTTAACATCCTCTTTATCGGTATTGATAGTCATTAGCTACGTAGCCCTGTTCCTTTGGTGATAAGTGTCATTGCAATCGCATATAAGGTAATAATAAATGCCCCTAATACAGAAAATGCTAATGTTAGACTCACATCACTGATGCCTAAAAATCCGTATCTAAAAGCATTTACCATATAAACGATAGGATTTAATTGTGAAACACCTTGCCAAAAATCAGGGAGTAAACTGATCGAATAAAAGACACCACCAAGATACGTTAATGGCGTTAAAATAAACGTTGGTATAATAGATATATCATCGAAACTACCAGCAAAAATAGCGTTAATCAAACCGCCTAAGGCAAACGTGGCTGACGTTAAACTAACCGTGGCAATAATCACCCAAATATTATGAATTTGAATATCAACAAACAATAAAGAGACTAATGTCACTATCGTACCCACCAACATACCACGTGCCATACCACCACCAACATAACCGGCAACAATCACCCAATTTGGTACCGGTGCAACCAGCATTTCTTCAACATTACGTTGCCATTTAGCACTAAAAAATGACGAGGCTACATTGGAGTATGAATTGGTAATGACACTCATCATGATTAAGCCAGGCACAATGAACGACATATAATCAAACCCGCCCATTTGTCCAATGCGCGAACCGATAAGTTCACCAAAAATAACAAAGTATAAGCTAATGGTAATAGCCGGAGGGACCAGTGTTTGTACCCAGATACGCATAAAACGATTGATTTCTTTATATAAAATGCTTTTCAGAGCAATAAAGTTACTTTTTGATGACATACTATTTATTCTCCTGTTTAACTTTTTGCCCACTACCCACAAGACTGACAAATAACTCTTCTAGGCGATTACTTTTATTACGCATACTATGAACATTAATATTTTGTCCGTTAAGCTGGCTAAAAATATCATTAATAAGTTGCGACTTTTTTACATCAACTTCTAAGGTGTGGTCGTCAATCAATCGACAAGTAAATGCATCAAGCTCTGGCGCATGAGTTATGGAGTCGATATCAAAGACGATTGTTTCTTGGTCTAATTTTGACAGCAAAGATTTCATATCAGTATCTTCAACGATCACACCTGAGTCAATAATAGCAATATTTCGACAAAGCATTTCCGCTTCTTCCAAATAATGGGTCGTTAAAATGATCGTAATACCCTGTTTGTTTAATTCACGTAAGAAAATCCACATTGAGCGACGAAGTTCAATATCAACACCGGCAGTCGGTTCATCAAGAATAAGTACCTGTGGTTCATGCATTAGGGCTCTTGCAATCATCAGGCGACGTTTCATTCCTCCTGAAAGCATACGACCTGCATCGTTACGCTTGTCCCATAAATCGAGTTTTTTCAGGTACTTTTCAGCGCGTTTAAATGCTAAAGAACGTTCAACACCATAGTAACCGGCTTGATTAACTAAGATAGTTAACAAGGTTTCGAATTGATTAAAGTTAAATTCTTGTGGGACTAGACCTAAATAGCTTTTGGCTTGTTCAAGTTCTTTATCGATATCATGACCAAAAACCTTAACACTACCCGCGGTTTTATTAACCAAAGAGGTAATGATACCTATGGTTGTCGACTTACCTGCGCCATTAGGACCAAGTAAAGCAAAAAAATCACCTTGTTTAACCGTAAGATCGATACCTTTAAGTGCAGTAAAACCACCTTTATAAACTTTTTTTAAGCCAGAAATTTCTAGTGCGTTATTCATGGTTCAACCTTTTGTTTTTTGATGTGCAATAGGTGAGGTCAAATTTACTTTTTTCAACCGCTAAGTGATCATTTAAATACGGTAAAAGTGACAAATTAATCGACCAACAGCATTGCCAATTAATTGTATACAATTTAAAGTGATTGTACGCAAATTAAGGAAATATTATGCCTAAAATAAAAATAACTCGTTGGCTATGCTCAACCGCATTGACCACTGCTATTGCAGTATCATTAGCTGCTTGTCAAAACATCACCACAGAAAATACCACAAATACTAACATTAACCTTAAAAAATCAGCACCGTTAACCGTTGAACGTATTTACAAAGAGGGTGAATTTAACTCAGATTATATTTCTCGTCTACGTTGGTTAGCCGACGGTAGTGGTTACACTATCGTTGAAAAATCAGCAAAAACAAAAACAGATGAAAAAGGCAAAGAAGTCAGCATAGGTCGTGACATTGTTGTTTATAACCCTGAAACCTTACAGCGTTCGGTATTAATTTCGGCACAACAACTGACACCTAAAGGCACTGAAAAGCCATTAGCTATAGATAATTACACTTGGTCAGACGACCGTCAGAAACTGCTTGTTTATACAAATAGTAAAAAAGTATGGCGTTCAAACAGTCGAGGTGATTATTGGTTATTAGATATAAAAACCAATAAATTAATGCAACTTGGTGGCAAGAAGCCCTTAGCAAGCTCATTAATGTTTGCAAAATTTTCGCCTGATGCAAGTAAAGTCGCTTACGTGGTTGCAGACAATATTTATGTAGAAGACTTAGCAAATAATAAGGTGTCTCAATTAACATTTGACGCTGGCGATGGAAAAATCAATGGTTTATTTGACTGGGTTTACGAAGAAGAGTTTACCATTAAGGATGGTTTTCGCTGGAGCCCTGACGGTGAAAAAATTGCCTACTGGCAGTTAGACACCAGTGGTAGTAAAGACTTCATTATGATTAATAATACTGACGAACTTTACCCGACCATCACAAAATTTCCTTACCCTAAAGTGGGTGAAACAAATGCATTGCCAAAAGTTGGCGTAGTAAATTTAACCACAACAAAAACTATCTGGGCCAATCTACCCAACAACTCACGCGATATGTATATTCCACGCATGAATTGGTCAGGTAACAGTCAACAAATATTGGTACAGCATGTCAACCGCAAACAAGACACTAATATTCTTTATTTAGCTAACGCTAATACCGGTGATGTCGCCCCCGTGATGACAGAGCAAGAAGAGACCTTTCTTGATTTCTTTGACGATGCTCGCTGGTTAAACCAAGGCAACAGTTTTTTATGGACAAGTGAACGCAGTGGTTGGCGCCATGTTTTCAACATAACACGTGACGGAAAAACCGCTTTAAACTTAACGGAAGGTGACTTTGATGTAATAAGCATTCAAACCATCGACGAAGAAAACGGTTGGTTGTACTACATAGCCTCACCTGAAAATGTTGCACAGCGTTACTTATATCGCAGCAAACTTGATGGAAGTTTAAGTAATCAACGAGTCACTCCTGAAGAATTTGCTGGTACTAACAGTTACCAAATGTCGGCAGACGGGCAATGGGCGATTCATTCACACTCGACATTTAGCCAACCAACGCAGAAACGTTTAGTGAAAATTGAAGGTCATCAAACCAAACACATGATGATGGACAACAAGGTATTAATCGATAAATTAGCCCAGTTGCCAAAAACAGATCATGAGTTTTTTCAAGTAACAGCACAAGATGGTGTCGTTTTAGACGGTTATATTATTCGCCCTGCAGATTTTGATCCTAAGAAAAAATATCCTATCATTTTTTATGTTTATGGAGAGTCTTGGGGACAAACGGTTACTGATAACTGGCGTGGCAATGCCGCTATGTGGGATCAAATGTTAACTGAACAGGGTTACATAATAGCCTCTATTGATAATCGTGGTACGCGCACACCAAAAGGCAGAGAGTGGCGCAAATCAATTTACGGCGCAGTCGGTGTACTTTCTTCACGCGACCAATCTGATGCATTAACAGCAATGGCAAATCGTTGGGACTATATTGATACTGACCATGTTGCTATTTGGGGGCATTCTGGCGGTGGTTCGATGACCTTAAATATGATGTTCCGTTATCCTGAGCAATATCACGTCGGTATTTCTTTAGCACCTGTGCCTGATCAACGTTTATACGATTCTATTTACCAAGAACGCTACTCAGGTTTACTAGCTGACTTTGCCGAAGGTTACAAGCAAGGTTCACCTATTACCCATGCTAAAAACTTACAAGGTAAGCTACTGCTTATTCATGGCACAGGCGACGATAATGTTCACTACCAAGGCTCTGAACGCCTAATTAATGAATTAGTTAAGCACAACCGTCAGTTTGACTTCATGTCTTACCCGAATCGAAGCCATGGCTTGTACGAAGGCAGTGGCACAACGTTACACATTAAAACCATGATGACTAATTACTTCAATACACACTTGAAGCTGTAGCGTTTAAAATAAGAAAAATTATCTGATAAAAAATAAGGCCTCTTAATGAATGTTAAGAGGCCTTGATATAGGTAAGTCTTGCTAAAAACATATAAGCATTAGCGGTGTTATACAACAAATAATGTGATGATAAATATATGAATAAAGTAAGTGCCCTTCTTCATGAGAAAATGAATTGGCATAGTTTTAAAGAGCCAATGATAGACATTTACAGCCACAATTTTACTGAAGCAGAAATACAAGGGTTAATAACATTTTATCGTTCAGATATTGGCAGAAGTATGACTAAAAAAATGCCTTTAATTATTCAAAACTCAATCGTACTTTCACAACAGTTAATGCAAGATTTTATACCCGAAGTCCAATCTTTAGCCAAAGAGCTTAGCGTGAGTATCGAGCAATCTCGCCAAAAGAAGCAAAAAAACAAAAAAACAAAAAAACAAAAAATTCAAAGGTATTGTCAACATCTGCATTGTCAATACCTTATCCATAAATCAAGGCTAATTCACTCAGTATTAAAACTCAAAATACTCACTAAACACTTTATATAATTCTGTACCTTGATTCACACTCGCCGAGGCAAAATGTAAAATAGGAATGACTTTCTTATCCAATGAAATATAGTGCAATGGATCGCCGTCACCATAATTATCCATGCGTAAAATTCTCGCCAGTGGTTCACCCGCAGCTAATGGTTGACCAAATTCAGCCAAGTAATCGACCATCCCTCCCATTGGCGAATAAAAGGCTTTATAGTTTTTTAAATAACATCCATAACGTATCATCGTTTTCGGTCGGTATTCTGTGGTGTTGATGACGTTTTTATGCTGTAAATAATTCATAATGCTTTTAGCATCTTCTAAGGCTACATCAAGATCAATCTGTTCTTGCGAGCCTAATTCAACGGTAAAGCTTTCTTTGTTAATAGACGCTGAACTAATCGAAAACTCGATACCTAATTCAGCAAAAGCGTCTTGTAATGACCACCAAGGGCAGAATGTTGCTTCATCTAAGGCACCATCAAAGTCATTAGGAATTAATAATGTATGTGGAATATCAAAGTACTGAGCGCTTTCTTGCGCATATTCAGGGCAGTATAAATGTTTACTTGAAATAGGCCCGGTATGTAAGTCTAAAACGTAGTCAGCTTGATGAGCCAAGCGCTGTAATTGATAAGCAATGCGTTGTCCGGTCGTTAGCCCATAAATATTATGGTTAAGTTTTTCTTCAATACTTTCAATCATTAGCTTTTTAAAATTGGCTTCAATAACTTGATTTTTTTTGCCAATACATTCACGAACAAACGGCTTGATGATGCTTTCATCAAAGTGATACATCCGATTCCAATTCACTCCGGTGATAGGATCAAATCTGCCAAGGGTATATTCACCATTTTTATGATTACAACCCACAGGGTTGGCATAAGGTACTAAGGTAATATCGCCATTTATTTTTGTGTTTTTCAATAATTCTAATAGTTGAAAAATAACCGCATTACCTTGCACTTCAGCGCCATGCATATTCGCTTGAATATAAACACTGGGTGCATCAGTACGTCCTTTTATACGATAAACAGGAACGGTAAGTGCTGCTCCGCTCGCCATTTCACCAACATGCATAACTTCTTTTTTTATTTCATTCATTTTGTTCACTTTATCTTAAACATTAAGCTGAAGTATTTATCGCTATCTTAAATACCAATCCGCTGGTTGTGCTGCTCTGACTTCAACCAACGTCCCTTGACTAAACACGTATTCAGCAGCAATATGGTGACAAAGAAAAAACGGCATACTTTCAGTAAAACCGTAAGCACCGCAATAGCCAAATACCAGTTGATCGCCAACAGATACATCATCAGGCAAAGGCAACTTACCCAATTTGTCCATACTGGTGCATAGCGGACCATGAATATCAAACAACTGTTTTTCGCGTGCAGACTCTCGTAGTAAATTTACCGGAAAAGGCTGTTCTGTTATCGCCGGTCTTAACAAATGATTAATACCTGCGGCTAAGACTAACTGCTCTTGACCATAATTCATTTTTCTATCAACAACGGGGACCACATAATAACCACACTCAGCAACCGCAAAACGGCCCAATTCTAACCATAACTCTTCGGCACCTGCCTGCTGCTTTATGATCGCCAAATCAGCAATAATTTTCTGCCAAGAAAGTGTTTTTCCTTGCTGTAAATAATCAATACCTAAACCACCACCTAAATCTAAGATTTTTAATGGCATACCTATGTCATCAGCTAAACCTTTTAATGGTGCAACCATTTGTGACCACAGCGAGAACATTTTTTCATTACTGAGCATATTGCCCCATTGAAAAATATGTAAGCCACACAGTTCAATACCAGGAAAGTTAACGACTTTAATGCTTTGCCACTGCACTATCGACAAACCAAATGGTGTTAGGCAATTTCCCCCTAAAGGGTTTTTTTCACCCTCTGGCCATTGCAACTGAACCCGCAACAGCACTCTTGGCTTAACATCATGCTCAATAGCTGCTTCATTTAACCAAGTTAATTGATTCAAACTTTCAGCAACAAAAATATTAACCCCTTGTTTAATGAACGACGTTATTTGTGCTTTTGATTTTGCCGGACCGGTATTTAAGATACGTTCGGGTGCAATACATTGCTTTAAGACTTGATTTAATTCGCCACTGCTCGCCACATCAAAATTAAAACCCGCATCGTCTAAGGTTTTAATGATGTTAGATAACGGGTTCGCTTTTACCGCAAACCATAGCTTAATGACGTCTTGGCGTTGTAGTTCGGCTAAATGGGCTTTAAGCGCATCAAGATGATAAACAAAGTAACCTTCTTGCTGGCTACTTTCAGGTTGTTGTTTTATTAACTCAGCGCTTAATTCAAGCGCCGAAGGAGAATCAAAACAATGGGTAATATTGACTAACTCAGACATGATATTCCTGCTTTACCTTAGAGGGCTTAACGTAAAATAGACTCGAGCTCTAACGAGGCATTACTTTTTTCATCGCGATATTTAACGATTAATGCACAAGCCATATTTAAACCGTGCGTTTTCGCCCACGTCCCTGAAACCGGACGTGTTCCAGGCACCACTACAGCACGTTCAGGAATATCAGCACCTTTTTCAAGCATCACTTCATTCACACAATCGTAAACAGGCACTGACGCTGAAAGTGAGACACCTGGCGCTAAAACAGCCCCTTTTTTAACAACAATACCTTCGACAATGACCACACCAGCACTTAGAAAGGCACCATCTTCGATAATAACAGGGCTTGCACCAACCGGTTCTAAAACACCACCAATTTGAACAGCGGCAGAAACATGAACATTTTTACCTATTTGGGCGCACGAGCCAATTAATGCATGGCTATCAATCATAGTACCTGTATCAACAAAAGCCCCAACATTAATGTAAGCGGGTGGCATAATAATGACACCAGGCGCAACATGCGCACCACGGCGAACTGAAGAACCACCCGGTACTAATCGCACTTTATCGTCAGCGGTAAACTCACGCGCAGGTAAATTATGTTTATCGACAAACCCCTTATAAATGCCATCAAAAGCAATGTTTTCGCCCGCTTTAAATGCTGATAATATAGCTTCTTTTACGGCTACATTGGCCTGCCAATTTCCTGCTTTATCTTGATTTGCCGCACGAACAGTACCTGCTTCTAATTGTGTTAATGTTTCTTGCCAATTCATTTTAAATTCTCATGTTAATACTTAAAGGGATCACTTAGCTTGAGTTTCAAGCCATTGATTAATTAATTTATCTGATGCTAACAGCGAGTTGCAGTCGTTAAGTTCTAAATGGGTTAACGGCGCACGTAAAAAGGGAGTGTTGATCATTTTATTTTGGTGCATTAATACTTTTACAGGTATGGGACTTGCCACCTTAAAAAGCTCATCGACCGCATTTTGCCACAGTGGAAATAAACCTTGAGTCTCACCAGCTAGTGATAGCTCGACGTATTGATGAGTTGCTGCCGGCCAGACATTACTACAAACCGAAACTAACCCTTTTACACCTGCTTGTGCTAAGTAAGGCATCATGGCGTCTTCACCACTATATAGGGCAATATCTGGACAATACTGGCGATAGGCGAGTACCTGATTTAAATCGCCACTGGCTTCTTTTAACGCCCAACAATGCTGATGATTTTGCACCGTCTGTAAAGTTTCAATAGCAATAGAAACACCGCTACGAGAGGGGACGTTATATAACATACAGGGGAAATTGGCGGCATCAAGTAAAGCACTAAACCATTGCGTTTGACCTATCACACCCGGCTTTGCGTAAATGGGACTACCAAGTAAGTAGGCTGAAATAGGTAATTTATTACAAGCTGTTATCCAATTAATTTGCTCGGTTAACTGATAACCGCCAACAGCCACCATTAAAGGTGCGCTGAGTGATAATTGGCAAACAAATTCAACAATTTTAACTTGCTCTTGCGATGTTAAGGCCAGGCCCTCTCCTGTACTACCTAGCAAGACAATACCATTACCGGCGTCAGACTGACTAATAGCTAATTGTTTGAGGCTTGGAAAATCGATTTGACCATCATCAAGTAATGGCGTAATTAATGCGGTCCATAAAATAGTATGATGAGGCGTTGGGTTAGCTGTTAAGCTAATTTTTTTTGATAGTTTTATTTGATTCATTTCTCTCGAACTCTGTTCGTTCGGAGAACTTTTAGGCGTTTGTAATAACCAAGATAACAATCACTTATGTGAAGAGCATTAGGCTTTACAAAGGCCAGAAGCTCCCCACCAAGTTGGTGACAATTGTTAGGATTCAACCCAAACAACCGATAAGTAAATTATCAAAAAATTACTTACCTCGGCATTAATCCCCCTCGTTACCAATCATTAGAGCTTGATCTCTTTATGATAACTACCTGGTTAATGCTCCTCTTCTGGCCCTTTATCATAAGTTTCGCTTGTTTGAAAAAACAAAACTTTATTGAATTCAGGGCAACAACATTAGAACATTTATTCTAATGTTGAGTCAATAGTGCTCTAAATGAAGATAATACGGATATATTATATCTTATGAAACAATAATCGCTTGTTCAATTTGTGCCAAGCGGTCCTGCCCCCAACAAATAACATTTTGAAATCGAAAACAAGGCGCTCCCCATAACCCCATGCCATCTAAAGTACTTTGGTTGGTATCAGACCATTGTTGCCAGTCATGTTCATTATTATATTCTAACGCTTGTAGATAATTGATTTTATGCTGCTGACATAAAGATTCGATTACCGATTTATTTGATAAGTCTAAACCGTCAACATAAATGGCCTTAAACGCAGACTTAATAAAATCGAGTTCTTTATTTTGTTGTTCTGCATACGAAAAAATTTGAAAAGCATTAAAAATACCTTGCCCTAAAGGATCTGCAATACCGGTAAAAGGAATATTAAGTTTTTTGGCTTCACGACTGGCATCAAAAACAGCATAACGTTCTTTATTTTCTGTCGTGGTTAACCCCCGCATAATCAAAGGTAATAACGGCTTTATCTTTAAAGGGATCTGATAATGCTGACTTAACTTTTCTGCTTGTAATAAACCAATGTAAGAATAAGGGCTTCGTAATGAAATAAATGCTTCTAATATTTTCGTGTCAGCGATGTCAGCGATGTCAGCTGCATTATCTTTCACTTGTTGCTCAGCAAAGACTAATTTATTTTTTTGATAAACAGCAACACTGTCATCTTTTGCTAAACCAAAGTCAGCCAAACGTTTTTCTAGATGTTCAAGCCTATCAATACCAACAAACCATTGCCCCGCAATAAAAATAGACGAAGGTAAGTAATGCCCTTGTTTAACTAAACGTATTAAATTTTTAATTTGATAATTTATTACCGGTGTAGAAGCATGATAGTAGTAATCAAAATCATTCGACCAAGTCTGTTGAAAGAGTTGCCAAGCATTATCGAGTGTTTTAGGTCGCAACTGCCACATTTGCTGACCAGTAAAGAGTGATTCTTGAGTCGGTCGTTGCGTTATTTTTTTCAATTGATATTGATCAGCAATAAAGTTGGCATCTTTTATTGCCCAAGTGCGCATTAATTTGGGATCGATAGTTACCCCTGGAACACTTTCATAGACTAAGAACAATTTAAATTGAATATTGAAACGTTGCTCTAGTTCTGGTAACACTTGAATCAGCATAAAGCTATAAGGGTCATTAAGTGCTAAGTAAACTTCAGCGACAGGTGTTTTTCTAAACCAGTTAGGGACGGTAAAATAGCGAAATTTTAATAACCATGCACGCTTATCACTGCGTATTAGTTTCACTTTAAACCAAGTAAAAAATTTAGTAAAAATAACCCACTCCCTGAATTTTATATGGTGATTTGCAAATTTATTATTCGCCTTTCTGACATGATAATAATATTCACGTAGAATAGCGGCTATTATAAACATATCTTTTCGTTAAGCGTATAAAATACCGTTAATTAATTTAGGGTATAAGTTATATATTTATGAATGCCATAACCCAATTATTTGAGAATAACTTTGTTAGATAACATCAATCAATTATTGCTGCGTAATCCCGATTTACTAAAAGCAAAAGCGCCATTATTTATCAACCTACCTATTGACGATTTTTTTGAAGAATACCATGCACTTCACCCTCAAGCAGTGATGACATGTTATAACACGAATTATCAATCACATTTACAAGCCAAACGATTAGACCTCACTCAAATGACTGCGGTATTTAATGTCTATTATCAAAGTAAGACTGCCCACGACTTAGTGATTATTCAGTTTCCTAAAAGTAAGGCCGAGTTAACTTTTATGCTCGCGATGATAAAAGACTCGATAGCAAATGAATGTTTAGTTTTGGTTGTAGGTGAGAATAAAAGCGGTATTAAGTCATTAGCAAAGTTGACCGAACAACAGCTTGGCGATTGTGCAAAAATTGATGCTGCTCGCCATTGCTTATTATTCGCAAGCAATATACTTGCGACGCAAAAGTCTTTTATCTTAGACAACTGGCTAAAGCCATATTCTTTTATGATTAAAGACACAAGTGTAGATGTGGTTGCCTTGCCTGGTGTATTCAGTCAAAACGGCCTCGACATTGGCACTCAGGTATTATTGGAAAATTTACCAAAGAAAATCACCGGCGAGCTACTCGATTTTGGCTGTGGTGCCGGAGTCATAGCCAGTTACTTGGGTAAAGTTTTTCCTGAGATTAAGTTACACTTACTTGATGTCAGTGCCTTAGCATTATATTCAGCGCAAGCAACATTGAAATTAAATAATTTAACTGGTCACGTTTTTCCATCAGATAGCTTGTCAGATCTAAAAGGTAAGTACGATTACGTTATTTCAAATCCACCCTTTCATCAGGGCCTTAAAACCAATTATCAAGCAACAGAGACATTCCTTTCAAAAATAAAACCCCATTTAAAACCGAAAGGACAAGTCACTGTGGTGGCAAATAGTTTTCTCCGTTATCAACCCATCATGGAAGAGGCGATTGGAAGAACACAAGTTTTGGCTAAGCAAAAGGGCTTTTCTCTTTATCATTGTTCAATTTAATTGCTCAATATAAAATTTAAGTTACTATAAATATATGGAAAAAATGAAACGCATTCACTCATTAAAAATAAAGCTAATGGTTATGATCATTGGTTTTGTTGTGTTATCTGTCATTATTTCTTCTTTTATCATCGCTAATTTAATCATTAACGATACTAACGAGGACGCCTCAAATAACACAAAGTATTGGGCAGAGCTTATCGCAAATAGTCAAAGTACCAATCTGGTTAATCTGGCCAAAGATGAAGACCAATTAATTAGTAATTATTTATCAATGCTAAAACATGTCCCTTATATTAGGCATGTTCATATTTATAAAAAAAATCCTGACACTGAAGCTATTACTTTCTTCGCTAGCTACAACAAAAGTGCTATAGGCAAGGCTATTTCTGAAAAAAGTGAAAAAATAGCCGAGTTATCGTCAGCAAAGTTTAGCGGCCATATTATAGAACTTATGTTACCTGTAATAGCTGAAGAGCAAACGGTGGGCTATGTCTATATACAAGTCAGCAGCGAACATATACAGCAAATAACTAATTATTTATTATTGCGCTACACCCTTCTCATTTTCATGTTTATTTTTATTACCGCTTTAATATCAATAGCACTTAACCGCTTTATTACTTCTCCGATGTTAAATATTGCAAATAAAATACAGGAAATCTCCAAACATAAAAAGTTCAATTTACGCATTGAACAGATGCCTTTTAAAGAGCTCGATATTCTAGCGCGCAACATAAATATTGTACTAAATAGAGCTGAAACACAACTTGCTAAACTCTCAGATGCCAAGCAACTCAGTTATCAGCAAAACCAAGATCTTGAAAATAAAGTCAATAAACGTACCCAAGCCTTGAAGGATTCTAATAATGAATTACTTTCAACATTAGAAAAGTTGCATCAGTTTCAAGGGCAACTTGTTGAAAGTGAGAAAATGGCTTCGTTAGGCGATATGGTTGCCGGTGTCGCTCATGAAGTAAATACACCGATAGGTTTAGGCGTTACAGCTTCAACATTATTATCGGATCGCTTATTAGAAATAAAAAAAGCTTTTGATGATAAAACCTTAAAATCAAGTCAATTGAAAAAGTTTCTTGTTGAAGGTGAAGAAAATACCGCAATTATTTACCGTAACTTGAAGCGCGCTGCAGAATTAATTGCCAGTTTCAAAAAAGTTGCTGTTGACCAATCAAGTGAAGAAGCACGAACATTCAATATCAAAAATTTGTTTGACGACATATTATTAACGTTAGCCCCACAAATTAAAAAGTTACCTTTTATTATCAATGTGGACTGTCCATGCGAACTCGTTATAAAAAGCAAACCCGGTCCTATCAATCAAATAATTATTAATTTAATACAAAATTCTATTAATCATGGCTTTGATGACAGAGACCATGGTGTAATTACCATACAGACTAGTATTTCTAGTGATATGCTTACTATTGACTATCAGGACGACGGTAGGGGTATTGAACCTTCTATTATGAATAAAATTTTTGAGCCTTTCACCACCACAAAAAGGGGTTCGGGTGGCAGTGGTTTAGGCTTACATCTGGTTTATAATTTAGTCACACAAGCACTAGGTGGAAAAATATCCTTTATTAGTGAAATTGAAAAAGGGGTTAATTTCAAAATTATTATCCCAACACAAGTCATTAAAGAAGATTAAAGCTGTGTGGATAAATATTTGTTGATTAAGAAGAAACTAACAAACTTGATTGTTTTTTAGTTAGTGGTTCTATACCATACTAATAATTGTATAAATAATTAACAAAATAAGCATTAGTAACATAGCGTTAATATAATTTTCAGCTATAATTAACATACCTAAACATTATTGCTAAATACATAAAGAATGGAAAAAAAAACATGCAAAAACCTCACATACTTATCGTAGAAGACGAAGATGTTACACGCTTTAACCTACGTAACTTGTTTGAAGCAGAAGGTTATCAAGTATCAGAGGCTACAGACGGTGAGAGCATGGATACTCAATTACAAAAAAATACCATTAATTTAGTCATCATGGATATTAACCTTCCGGGTAAAAATGGCTTATTATTGGCAAGAGAATTAACCAGCAACAACGAGCTAGGGTTAATATTTCTTACCGGTCGTGATAGTGATATAGATAAGATACTTGGTTTAGAAATCGGTGCTGATGACTATTTAACAAAGCCATTTAATCCACGTGAATTAACAATTCGAGCTCGAAACATTCTTAACCGAATTGGTCAAACAAAGAATGAAATTGAAAAAGCAGTGATCACCTTCAATAAATGGTCACTCGATGGTAATTCAAGAAAAATGACAGCACCTGATGGACAAGTTCTATCTATACCTCGCGGCGAATATCGCGCCCTACGTTTATTAATTGAAAACACGGGCCAAATTGTTACACGCCAGCAATTGATTAAAGAAATGACGGGTCGTGACCTTCGCTCAAATGACCGTACTGTTGATGTAACGATTAGACGTTTACGCAAACATTTTGAGTCAGTACCAGACGCTGCTGAATTAATTAATACTATTCACGGTGAAGGATATCGTTTTATTGGCTCTGTTGATTAAGCGCTCTTTAACAATAAATAATTAAAAAAGGGAAAGCAATAATTGCTTCCCCTTTTTTAATTGTTTTAATGTATGGTTACTTTGAGGCTAACCATACTTTAAAGGCAGTAACGGCATTTTTATTTATCTCATTGAGCTCAGAGATATAAGCTGACTTTTCTGGCCATTGCCCTGGTAATTTTTCAATTGCAACCAACTTAGCATGAGCGGTTAACAAACCAACACTGCCAGTAGCACCTTTCATTTTATGGCAGCGTTCTTGCCATAAGACTTGTGACTCTTGTGCAATCGAATCGATAATGTCTTCAATATAGGTCTTTGATTGCTCAATATATAAGTCCAACATCTGTTGTACAATATTTTGTCCTAAGCTATCCAAGTATCCATCTAATAAATTAACATCTAACTGTTCGGTATAATTCACAAAACCTACCTTAAATTATAATTATCGTGGTGTAATTTTCTTCATTGTAACAATATCAACGCCGATGTCATTAAACAAATGCCTTTCATCTAGATTACTTCAAAGTGATTTGAAAAGCATAAAACCATATGAATACACAGCGTTTCAATAAGTTATCTTGCCAAGTAACTTAAAAAAGAACTGTCGCTATATCTACAAGGAAATATACGTTAGAATACGCGCCCTTAATAAGTTTGTTATGTACTGAAGTTTCAAAAAGCCCTTTACATAGCGCGTTAGAAATACTGGAGTAGAAATGTCCACATTAATGCCTGATATCGCCAATCACACCTCAGCTCAAACCGAAGGTACCCTCGATTGGGTTGGAATGAGTAATATAGAAATGCCGATGATGGTTGCTTCGCAAGGTGAAAATGAGCGAATGGTTTCTACTTTTATTGACGCGTTTGTAAACTTAAAAGAGCCACAAGCAAAAGGCATTCATATGTCTCGCTTGTATTTACTGCTTGATGAACTTTCAACCAGTAATACTTTAGACTTTCAAAGCTTGGTCACTTTACTCAGTGGTTTTATCAGTAGTCATCACGATCTTAGCGATAATGCTAAAGTACAGTTCCGCTTCGACTATCACCTTAGAAGAAAATCATTAATCAGTGGTAAGCAAGGCTGGAAAGCATACCCAGTAACATTAACCGGTCGCTTAAATAAGGGTAAACTCGATATAGAGCTAGCCGTTGATGTTAGATATTCATCAACTTGTCCTTGTTCTGCCGCCCTTGCTCGACAGTTAATTCAAAAAGCTTTTAAAGAGAAGTTTAATGACCAAGAAGCCGATTTAGACTCAATTCATGAGTGGCTTGGTACAACTGAAGGTATTGTTGCTACACCTCATAGTCAACGTTCAGTTGCTGAATTAAAAGTAAAGTTAAATGCCAACATTAGTGAATTCCCTATTACTGCATTAGTCGATATTATTGAAGGCTGTTTAAAGACACCCGTTCAAGCCGCAGTAAAAAGAGAAGATGAACAAGAGTTTGCACTACTTAATGGTCAAAACTTAATGTTTTGTGAAGACGCCGCTCGTCGTTTACAACACGCAATGAATAACACTGCTGGCTATGACGACTTTTGGCTACGTATCAACCACCTTGAATCTTTACATGCCCACGATGCGGTAAGTATTACGACTAAGGGCGTTGAGGGTGGTTACCAACCTTAAGCCACTGCTATTCAAAACATAAAAAGTAAATTAGTATTAAAGCCAGTAATTACTGGCTTTTTTATTGATGAATTTTCTGCGTTTTCTCCTCCACCTCGCCCATACATCAATGAATAAAAGATGAATAACACCTAAAATTAACATATCTCAGTATATTTCGTCATAAAAATTAAAATGTAATTAAATTACAACAAAGTAAACAAAAATCATTCTCAACTCGCTAAAACCTATTGATAACAGCTTGAAAAATACACAACTAAATCAACAAAACTAACCATCATACACAATAATCAATCAAAACAGGCAGTTAGACTAATGTATAAAAACTACGAGCAAATACTCTATTTTGATTGACCTTTTATCGATAAGTGTTTAATGTGAAGGGTTCCACCTGAGTGAAAACAGAGTATTTATGCATTATTTGTATAACTTTATTCCTTTAACATGTTCTCTGTGCTCAAGTGGTTATTTCCTGAGGAGAAAATAACATCATGCTTTACGATCACAGCGTTCAAAAAGACAACTGCGGATTTGGCTTAATTGCTCACCAACAAGGTGAAGCAAGTCATAAACTAGTAAAAACGGCAATTCATGCACTTGATCGCATGCAGCATCGTGGCGGTATCGCTGCTGATGGTAAAACAGGTGACGGTTGTGGCTTGTTGATGCAAAAACCTGATACTTTCTTTCGAGCTATTGCCGAAGAAAACAACTGGAAGCTTGGCAAAAAATACGCTGTAGGTATGATTTTCCTCAATCCTGACCCTATTCAAGCCACTTTAAGTAAAAAGATTCTTGAAGAAGAGTTAGCGCGTGAAACCCTAACACTTATTGGCTGGCGCATAGTCCCTACTGATACTTCTATGTTGGGTGAAACAGCTGTCAATAACATGCCACAAATAGAGCAAGTTTTTGTTGATGCTCCTCCGGGCTGGAGAAATCGAGATTTAGAGCGCCGCTTATTTATGGCACGTCGTCGTGCAGAAAAACGCATTGAAGATAACGTTTTTTATGTGGCAAGTTTGTCGTGCTTGGTAACTATCTATAAAGGCTTAATGATGCCAGTAGACTTACCTAACTTTTATTTAGACCTTGCTGATATTCGCATGCAAACGGCCATTTGTGTTTTTCATCAACGTTTTTCAACCAATACTTCTCCACAGTGGCATTTAGCACAACCTTTTCGTTATTTGGCTCATAACGGTGAAATTAATACAATTAAAGGTAACCGACAGTGGAGTCGTGCCCGTACCCACATATTTAAATCTCCTTTATTACCCGATCTTCAAGATGCTGCACCCTTTGTCAATGAAAGTGGTTCTGACTCATCATCACTAGATAATATGCTTGAATTATTCCTTGCTGGCGGTATGGATTTATACCGAGGTATGCGTTTATTAATGCCACCTGCTTGGCAAAATAGTCCGTTAATGGATGAAGACTTAAAAGCGTTTTACGAATTTAATTCTATGCATATGGAACCATGGGACGGCCCAGCCGGCGTTGTGGTTACCAATGGTCGCCATGTTGCCTGTAATTTAGATAGAAACGGCTTACGTCCTGCTCGTTATGTTATTACTCGTGACGGTTTTATCACCCTTGCCTCTGAAGTAGGTATCTGGGATTACGGTGAAGATGAAGTAGTTGAAAAAGGTCGCGTTGGCCCCGGTGAAATGCTTGCCATTGATACTTACACTGGCAAAATATTCACTTCTACAGATATTGATGAAGAACTAAAAGTTCGCCACCCTTATCGTGAATGGTTGGATAAAAACATCCGCCGTTTAGTACCGTTTCATCAACTCGATGCCGAACTTATTGGTAAGCGTATTTTTAATGATAAAAGCATATCGCAATACCATAAAATGTTTAATTACAGTTACGAAGAAATTCATCAAATTGTGAAAACATTGGCTGAAAATGGTATGGAGGCAACTGGCTCTATGGGCGACGACACCCCTATGGCTGTGCTTTCAAGTCAACCTCGTACAATTTATGATTACTTCCGTCAACAATTTGCTCAGGTAACAAATCCACCCATTGATCCATTACGTGAACGCTATGTTATGTCACTAGGTACCTGCATTGGTCGTGAGCATAATGTTTTTAACGAAACAACAGGCCATGCCAACAGAATTTTGTTTGCAACACCTGTATTAATGTATACCGGATTAAAACAGCTACGTGAACTTGACCCTGAGTATTACCGCAGTGACACACTGAACTTAAATTACCGCACAGAAGAAGGTTTAGAAGCTGCAATCATCCGTTTATGTGATGAATCCGAGGCATTAGTTCGTGATAAAAACACCGTTATTTTAGTACTTTCAGACCGTCAAATTGATAAAGGGTTATTACCTATACCCGCAGCGATGGCGGTTGGTGCAGTACAGCAACGCTTAGTTGAAACGCAATTACGTTGTGACTCAAATATAATTGTTGAAACGGCATCGGCAAGAGATTCACATCACTTTGCTGTACTACTGGGCTTAGGCGCTACTGCAGTTTATCCTTATCTTGCTTTTGAAACGATTGAACAATTAGTTGAACAAGGACAAATTGAGTTAACGGCTCGTCAAGCTGTAATGAACTATCGTGATGGCATTAATAAAGGCTTGTTGAAAATATTATCTAAGATGGGTATTTCAACAATCGCCAGTTACCGTTGTGCAGGTTTGTTTGAAGTGATTGGTTTGCATCAAAATATAATGAAAATATGCTTCCCTGATTTACCGAGTCGTATTCAAGGAGCTGATTTTTCAGACATAGAACAAGACAACATTAACCTTGCTCGCAAAGCCTTTTTAGCACATCAAAAAGTCAATCACGGCGGCTTACTTAAATATGTACATGGCGGTGAATACCACGCTTATAACCCTGATGTCGTGACTTACCTACAAAAAGCAGTTAAATCTGGTGATTATGCAGATTACCGCCTGTTCGCCGATCAAGTAAATAAACGCCCAGTAACAACATTACGTGACTTATTGGGCTTTAAAGAAGACACCCAATCAATTGATATCAGCAAAGTAGAACCTGATACTGAAATGTTTAAACGCTTTGATAGTGCCGCTATGTCTATTGGTGCATTAAGTCCTGAAGCTCATGAAGCATTGGCAATTGCCATGAACCGTTTAGGCGGTTATTCAAATTCAGGTGAAGGGGGTGAAGACGAACGCCGCTTTGGTACCGTAAAAAATTCACGTATCAAACAAATTGCTTCTGGCCGATTTGGGGTAACACCGCATTACTTAGTGAATGCCGATGTACTACAAATAAAAGTCGCTCAAGGTGCAAAACCTGGTGAAGGTGGTCAATTACCCGGTGATAAGGTTTCACCATTAATTGCTAAGTTGCGCTTTTCAGTACCCGGTGTGACATTGATTTCTCCACCACCACATCATGATATTTATTCAATTGAAGATTTAGCTCAGCTTATTTTTGATTTAAAGCAAGTTAACCCTAAAGCGGTTATTTCAGTAAAACTGGTTTCAGGACCTGGTGTTGGTACTATCGCTTCTGGTGTTGCTAAAGCTTACGCTGATTTTATTACCATTTCAGGTTACGACGGTGGTACTGCAGCTAGTCCATTGAGTTCGGTTAAGTATGCCGGTTGTCCATGGGAGTTAGGTTTAGCCGAAGCACACCAGTCATTAGTGACTAACGGTTTGCGTCATAAAGTACGTTTGCAAGTTGACGGCGGATTAAAAACTGGTATCGACATTGTTAAAGCGGCAATTTTAGGTGCAGAAAGCTTTGGTTTTGGTACTGCGCCTATGGTCACTCTGGGCTGTAAATTCTTACGTATCTGCCATTTAAATAATTGTGCTACAGGTGTCGCAACACAAGATGATGTTTTGCGTGAAAAATTCTTTAAAGGTTTACCTGAGCAAGTCATGAACTACTTTAAGTTTATTGCCCAAGAAGTGCGTGAAATTTTAGCTCGTTTAGGGGTCGAAAGCTTGACCGCGATAATTGGTCGAACCGACCTACTAGTTCAACTGACAGGTTTAACAGCTAAGCAGCAAAAATTAGATTTATCACCTATTATTGCACCTGTTGTAGCAGGTGCTGATACAGCTCTTTATCAAACAGAAGGAAATAATCCCTTTGACAAAGGCGTATTAAATAAAGAAATATTGGCGGCTTGTACTGATGCTGTTTCACACAGCGCAGGCGGTGAGTTCCGTTTTGCTATACAAAACACTGATCGTTCTGTCGGTGCATCATTATCGGGTGAAATTGCTCGTCATCATGGTGACCAAGGGATGGCGTCATCTCCTATTAAAATTTATCTTAATGGCACAGCTGGCCAAAGTTTTGGTGTTTGGAATGCCGGTGGCTTAGAAATGACCCTAACCGGTGATGCCAATGATTACGTTGGTAAAGGAATGACTGGCGGTAAGCTAACCATCAAGCCACCTAAAGGTGTTGAGTATTTAAGTCATAAAACCATGATTATGGGTAATACTTGTTTATATGGCGCAACCGGTGGCAGACTTTATGGCTGTGGCCGTGCGGGTGAGCGCTTTGCGGTGCGTAACTCGGGTGCTCATGCTGTGATTGAAGGCACTGGCGATCATGCTTGTGAATACATGACGGGTGGCATAGTGACCATTCTTGGGCAAGTTGGTGTAAACTTTGGTGCCGGTATGACAGGTGGTTTTGCTTATGTGTTTGATGAATCAGGTGATTTAGATGTCCGCTTAAATAGCGAATCTATTGAATTATTACCAATAAGTGATCTGACTATTCATCAAGAACATTTACGCGGTATTATTAACCAACATTTTGATGAAACAGGTAGTGCACGCGCTCAAGAAATATTAGCTGACTTTGATGCTTACGCACCACGATTTAAATTAGTTAAACCTACGGCAACCGATGTTAAAACCTTATTAGGTCATCGTAGTCGTTCATCTGCTGAACTTCGCGTTCAAGCACAGTAGTCGTGTCGAGAATGCGAATTAAGGGAAAACAGTATGAGTAAAAATGTTTATCAATTTATCGATGTTAAACGCATCGATCCGCCTAAAAAAGCGATTGAACAACGTAAAATAAATTTTGTTGAAATCTATCAGCCATTGAGTACTGACCAAAGTGCTGGCCAAGCAGACCGTTGTTTAGATTGTGGTAATCCTTATTGTGAGTGGCAATGCCCTGTTCACAATTATATTCCACAATGGTTAGAATTGGTTACAGAAGGTAAGATTTTTGAAGCTGCTGACTTATGTCATCAAACAAATAGCTTACCAGAAATGTGTGGCCGTGTTTGTCCACAAGACAGACTCTGTGAGTCTGCCTGTACATTAAATGAAGATTTTGGTGCAGTTACTATTGGTAATATCGAAAAATATATTACCGACACTGCGTTTGCACAAGGGTGGAAACCCGACTTATCAGACGTAGTAAAAGTGAACAAACGTGTTGCTGTTATTGGTGCTGGCCCTGCAGGTTTATCTTGTGCTGACGTACTAACACGTAATGGTATCGACGCTGTTGTTTACGACAAACATGCTCAAATAGGTGGCTTGCTCACATTTGGTATTCCATCATTCAAACTAGAAAAAGATGTTATTCAAACGCGTCGTGAAATTTTTGAAGGCATGGGCATTGAATTTAGATTAAATGTCAATGTCGGTGTTGATATTACCATTGATTCATTAAGTGAAGAGTACGACGCGGTATTTTTAGCACTCGGCACCTACACAGATATGACAGGTGGTTTTGAACACGAAGGCGCTGCTGGTGTTTATACCGCCCTCGATTTCTTAGTCGGTAATACACAAAACTTAATGAAAATTACTGAAAATGCTAAACCTTTTATCAGTTTTGAAAATAAGAAAGTCATAGTACTCGGTGGTGGTGATACGGCAATGGATTGTGTACGTACGTCAATTCGTCAAAGTGCTACCGAAGTAACCTGTGCTTATCGTCGTGACGAAGCCAATATGCCGGGTTCACCACGCGAGGTTCAAAATGCTAGAGAAGAAGGTGTTAACTTTCAATTTAACATACAGCCTCTTGATATTGCTATTGATAAAGAAGGTAACGCCTGCGGTGTTAAATTTGTAAAAACTGAACTAGGTGCTGCGGATGCAAAAGGCAGAAGAAGCCCTGAACCGATAGCTGGTAGTGAGTTTATTATGGAAGCTGATGCCGTCGTTATTGCTTTTGGTTTCTTACCTAGTCCGCCACAATGGATGAAAGATGCCGGTGTTGAAATAGATAAACGTGGATTGGTGTTAGCCGCTGATAATAGCGAATTTGCTTTACAAACCACTAAACAAAATATTTTTGCCGGCGGTGATATGGTACTAGGTTCAGACCTTGTTGTTACAGCTGTTGATCAGGGCCGAAAAGCAGCCATAGGTATTCTAGACTTTGTGCTAAGTTGATCTATATTTAGCGTTTATTTTAAAAAGCAGCCTAAGCTGCTTTTTTTATGCTTAAATTTAATAAAATAAACACCCATTCAAACAAAGTGAGCTATATTAATAAAATAGAAAACTTGGTTAAAGTTTATCAATAGTATTGCTACCAAGTATGTTACAGATACTTAAAATATATATGATCAAATTATCCAATAATTATCTCACCATTTTAACAATAAGTTTTTTATTTTTATTAGTAGCATTTAATGGCAAAACTGAAGTAATTGACGTTGTTACCGAACTTCTAGAGCCTTATCAAATTAAAAATCCTGATGGTAGCTTAGGTGGTTTTTCTACTGATGTCGTTAAAGCTTTATTTAAAATAACTAAAGACCATCCTAAGATTCAGATAATGCCCTGGGCAAGGGCATACGAAGTTGCACTTCATAACCCTAATGTTTTAATTTACTCTATTGCACATACAAAGCTTAGAAATAAAAAATTTCATTGGATAGGAGCACTTAAAAAAGAGCGCTTATATTTTTGGGGATTAAAAAAATATTACGCTAAAACCAACTATAAAGTACCCGCATTAAAAAAATTTAAGATCGCTGTTTCTAGAAATTCGAATTCAGCACAATATTTAATTGCTCAAGGTTTCTCCAATATTTACCAACTTGCTAACGAACGACAAAACATGGATATGCTATTTATTGATAGAGTTGACTTAATACTTGCAACACAAATCACCATAGAAACCAGAGCTAAAAATCTGGGCTATGATTTTAATGAGTTACAAAGATTAAACGAAGTGGCCGCTTTAAATAACAAACTCAGTATTGCCTTTAGTCTTCATACGTCACCAACATTGATAAAAAAATACCAAACAGCATTTAAACAACTAGTAACCTCTGGTCAACTTAAAAAAATTAAAGAAAAATGGAAATTATATTAACTCTCGTATAAATAAAAATTCATTCTTTAAGTGTATAAAATATAGTAGCTACCTGATTACGCGTTTGGCATAATTACTTTAATTTTTAGATTCAGCAAACGGATAACAATATGATCCACAGTATGACAGCCTTTTCTCGCTTTGAAGTAAAAGGTGATTGGGGTAATGCAGTTTGGGAAATTAGATCTGTAAATCAACGATTTCTGGAAACTTACTTCCGTTTACCAGAACAATTTCGTAGCATTGAACCCGCATTGCGTGAGCGATTTCGTAAACAATTAAATCGTGGAAAAGTAGAGTGCAGCTTGCGTTTCAATGCTAACCCATCAGCGAAGAACAATTTATCGCTTAATAAAGGCTTAGCTGAACAACTGCTGCAACACGCAGGTTGGATAAACGAACAAACACTTAATAGTCAATTAAATCCTTTAGAAATCATGCGCTGGCCTGGTGTCATGGAAGCTGAAGAAGCTGATATGACCAACATTCAAAAAGAAATTTTAGAAGGATTTGAACAAGCGCTAAAAGACTTTATTGATGCTAGGACAAATGAAGGAGAAAACTTAAAAGTACTAATTGAACAACGCCTTGAAGGTATTGTTGAGCAGTCAAACAAAGTAAAAGCATTTATGCCTGAAATCATTGCATGGCAGCGTAAGCGGATTACCGATAAATTCACTGACGCCAAAATTGAGCTTGATTCAAGCCGAGTTGAACAAGAGCTAGTGTTACTTGCGCAAAAAATGGATGTTGACGAAGAAATTGATCGCCTATCTAGCCATGTAAAAGAGACAAGAAGCATCCTCACAAAAGGTGGTGCACAGGGTCGTCGCCTAGATTTTATGATGCAAGAATTTAATCGTGAAGCAAATACCTTAGGATCTAAATCGATAAATGTTGATACCACCAATGCAGCCATAGAACTAAAAGTACTTATCGAGCAAATGCGTGAGCAGATCGCTAATATAGAATAAGGTATTAAGTAGGTTTTATTCTTTTAAAAGCCATAGCATACTATGGCTTTTTTTATGGCTAATAAGACAACTTAACATAGTAAATATAGACATAGCTTGCTATAACATCAGCAAAGACTTTTATCAGGAGACTTTAAAAATGATCACACTATCCGCCGATCAATGCCGCATTATTGGCGTAATGCTTGAGAAAGAAATCACAACACCCGAGCAATATCCACTCTCATTAAATGGTATTACCCTAGGCTGTAATCAAAAAAGTAACCGTGAGCCAGTAACGAATTTTTCTGAAAGTGATGTACAAAACTTAGTCGATGAATTGGTAGAAATGAATCAATTAATGGTAGATAGAAAAGCTTCGGTAAGGGTAAATAAATATTTTCATCGTTTTTGTGATACTGAATTTGGTCACTTAAAATTTACACGCCAGCAAAAAGCCATTATTTGTGTGTTATTACTCAGAGGACCTCAAACCCCGGGAGAGTTAAGAACTCGTACCAATCGCTTAGCTGAGTTTACCGATGTCAGTGAAGTTGAAACGACTTTGCATCAATTACAAAATTTAAACAATAAGACATTAGTCAAAAAGCTAACGCGAGAGCCTGGCAAGCGTGATTCTCGCTACGTTCACTTACTTTCAGATACCAATGAAAATCAATTAGCTGAGACTAACATTGTCAATATAGATGATATATCAGCTGAAAATCAGCCTCATCTAGGACAAAGAGTAGCAGATCTAGAAAAGCAAGTTACCGTATTGAGTGAACAAGTATCATACCTAACAGTATTACTTGAAAATAAGTAATTAACGATTTAATGTGCATGCAGGCCTACTGTAAAGAACATACACTGTAGATAATTCCATTATGTTTGTTATACAGTTGATACTTGCTTAATGGTCTCGCTTAATTCATTAAGGTCGTGAACGACAACATCTGCCAAATTTTCATAGCTTGCTGTTACACCATAATTAATAAGGCAAGACATGGTGTTAGCATTTTTCGCCGCTTGCAAATCATATAAATAATCACCAACATACAATAAGTTTTCAGGGGCTATCTGCCAAAGCTCAGCTAAATGTAGTAACGCATCAGGAGCTGGTTTAGCTTTGTGATCTTCTCGGGTCAGTAATATCTCAATATCGATATTATTGTTTTTTACTTTTATTGTCGCTGCTTGTCGACAATTTCTGGTAACAATCGCACAAGGTAGAGAAAACTCTGCTAACAAAGTTAAAATTTGGTCGGTTCCCGCCAACTTTTTTGCTGTCAGAGCATCATTTATTTCATATTCGACTATCAGCTCATTAGCTTCAACTTGATGAATTTCGGGTAAAGCATCAATAAAATCTAATAAATCTATGCCTTTTGGACATCCCAAGGAGGCTCTTATACTGTCAAAATCTAAAGATGAAGAGACCAAGGTGTTGTCGAGATCAAATATCACGCCTAGTGGTTTATGTGCTAACAATGCTGTATGACTCCTCGTTATCGGACAAACGGGTTAAGTGTAATAATAACATTCGCTTTGATTAGCGATTTATTACACCAAATTATAATTAAACTGTGCAGTAATACGTGGCTATAGCGAATTCAGATCAGACTTGTCAATTAGCCTTAGAAAATTGATATCTCATTAGAACCTAATCAATAACCTGTTGTGAGAGAATGCTTTTACGCCGATCACCCAACGTTTGGGTAACTAGAAATAACGTTTGCCCGTTTTAGATAATAGAAAGCCCACTTAATGATCTAGCCATTGCCAATCTGTACCTTTTGAATTACCGCCATAAGTGGGTAGCGATAACATTACGACAAAAATATAACCCAGCAGATTAGAGCCAGTTTTCTCAAGCTCTCGAGCCACAGCGCCGTCATAGCATGGTTTCTTTTACAACTTTGCTTAACTCAATAAAAGTTTTTTGTAATTGGTTTTGTATATAGCGATTTAACCAACCGACACCTTTAAGAATAAAGTCAATTTCACTTTTTTCAGTAGATTGCTGATACACAACATTATATGAATAAATAACGACTTGTAACTCTTTGATGCTTAAATTACTACTTGATTCTGGTAAGAAATGATCAAGCGCGCCACTCAGAGTTAACCAAAGCTCTTCCTGCAAAGTATCAAAGACTTTATCTTTTTCATGTTCACTTAATGCTACCTTAGGAAGTGCAGAGATTGCCTTTGCTCCCGCCACTAATTTCAATCATTTACAACGAGAAAACTTATGTGGTGACCAAGATGGTGTTTGATAACTTTTATCAAAAATCTGTTGATATTATTTAATGCTTTACCTGACATTGATTTATCCTTTTGTTGCACTGCTTTGTCATTTATTAATAAAGGCTAACCACTGTTTTTTAGAATATTATTTACCAATGAGTAATTCGGCAGTATATTTTGATAAAAGCATTTTACCGCTACTTGTTAATACGTACCTATGAAGATAGCCTAAAACAGGTGTTAACGATTTCATAAACGCTTCATTTTCATTACTTTCACTGACGCTTATTTTTAACAAGACAAACTTACTATGGAGCTTCTGATAAACATCAGGGTTTTCAGCCAAAAAAACATCCATTTTTTTACACCAACTGGACCAGTTGCCACCAATTTCAATTAGCACATTACGCTGAGTTTTTTGAGCAAGTTTTATTGCCGCATTCGCATCTTTAAAGGGATCGCTTTTTTCATCATAGACTTTACTGTATTTAGGTAAATCATCAGCGTTAACGGCTAAGGCGGGTGTTATTAACAAAAAAGAGACAAAAGTAACAAGCATTAACACAACAAAGCTTTTCATAAGTAGACTCAATATAAATTAGGATATTGTAAAGTACTGCTAACTAGACCCTAATTAGATTAACTATATTTCAAATTGTTTTCACGTGATTATGTCAAATTTGTTGCTGAACGATTATAATGCGCAACAATTATTTCACCATAGGTATATTAACATGCGTCCAAGCGGCAGAACTCCAGGTCAAATACGTCCTGTAACCATTACTCGTCAATTTACTACTCATGCTGAAGGTTCAGTATTAATTGAATTTGGCGACACCAAAGTTATTTGTACTGCCTCAGTAGAAGTCGGTGTACCACGTTTTTTAAAAGGACAAGGTAAAGGTTGGATCACAGCAGAGTATGGCATGTTACCTCGCTCTACTCACACTCGTATGCGCAGAGAAGCAGCTAACGGCAAACAAAGTGGTCGTACGTTAGAAATATCTCGTTTAATCGCTCGTGCATTGCGCGCAGCTGTCGATTTGAAAGCCCTAGGTGAAAATACCATTAGTGTAGATTGCGATGTTATACAAGCTGATGGCGGTACACGTACTGCTTCAATTACTGGTGCTTGTGTCGCATTAGTCGATGCTTTAAATTATATGCGCGCTAAAGATATTATTAAAACTAATCCATTAAAGCACATGATAGCAGCAGTTTCTGTTGGTATTTATAAAGGTGAAGCCGTTTCGGATCTTGATTACCCAGAAGATTCTGCTGCCGATACCGATATGAATGTCGTTATGACAGACACAGGTAAATTGATTGAAATTCAAGGCACAGCAGAAGAGGCACCGTTTAGTTTTGACGAAATGCACAATATGTTAGCGTTAGCAAAAGACAGTATTAACGAATTATTTGATTTACAAAAGTTAGCACTTAGCTAAATACTCTGATTAAAGTGGGAATAAAGATGAAAGATTATCAACGTGAATTTATTGAATTTGCTCTAGCGAAAGAAGTATTACGCTTTGGTGAATTCACTTTGAAGTCAGGCCGTACAAGTCCATACTTTTTTAATGCGGGTTTATTTAATACCGGTGGTGATTTAGCACGCTTGGGGCGTTTTTACGCACAAGCACTGGTTGATTCTACTATCGCGTTTGATTTGCTTTTCGGTCCAGCTTATAAGGGCATACCAATTGCAACCACCACTGCGGTAGCATTAGCCGATCATCACGGTATGGACATGCCTTATTGCTTTAACCGTAAGGAAGCAAAAACTCACGGTGAAGGTGGAAGCTTAGTTGGCTCTCCTTTACAAGGTAAAATAATGTTAGTGGACGACGTTATTACTGCCGGTACTGCTATTCGTGAATCAATGGAAATTATTAAGGCCCATGGCGCTCAATTGTCAGGTGTATTAATTGCACTTGACCGCCAAGAAAAAGGCCAAGGTGAATTATCTGCTATTCAAGAAGTTGAACGTGATTTTGGTACACAAGTTATTGCCATTGTTACCCTAGCTGACGTGGTCACTTACCTTGAAGAGAACCTTGCTTTGCAACCTGCATTAGCGAAAAGTTTAGCGAGTATTAATAAATACCGTGAAAATTACGGTATTTAGCTGACAATCATTACTATCACTTTAGCTTAATGATACAAGCACAATAAAAAGCCTCATTATTTATTAATAATGAGGCTTTTTCTTTATAGCGCAATAACTTAAGAGGTTTAGGCTTAAGAGGTTTTAGGCCGTTAATTGGAAATGAAAACTGGGTTCTTTTTCATAGGCTTGAGTAATGCCAGCATAAAGGTTTTCAATTCTTAAAGCTCGCTCATCAACAGAGCTATCACGGTTAGCTATAATTTCGTCCTGAGACGCTAATGTGCGATTAACTAGCGTATCAAAATCTTCTGTTTCTTGATTTTCTTCTGCTGAAAAAACATCACTAGACTTATCTTGGACCGTTACATTTTTTGCTTCACTGGTCTCTGCTGAACTAATCGCGGCCAGCTCTGTTTGCGCTTGTAAAATAGCTCTCGACGCTGAAGCTGCAACACGGATGTCTTGAATTGATGGATCTGCAGGTGCTAGTGCGGCGGCATAGACCTTTTGCATTTTCGTTATGGTTGCTCTTGGATCGCCATTAACCGTAGAAAGGTCAACTGAAACTTCACCACCAACAGCATATTTCTTTCCGTCAGGGCCCGTTTCAAAAGTATATGAAGGTGAGCCTGTTGATGCGCCACCGACAGAAGCATGTGCCAATTCATGAGCACGTACTTCTTGATCTCTTAGTTGTAGCTCATTAATAATTCTTTGTTCGGTAAAAGCTTCTCGACTGTTAGGAGCCGGTTTACCATCAGGGGAGCTTGCTGAATTTTGACCATTTTCACTATCATCTTCAATAGCATTTTTGTTTGCTAAAAAAGCCTCAGCTGCAGATTGTTGCTCCGATGAACCACTTTCGCGATTACTATCACCGCTAATCGTTTTTGTTGCTGATTCCGCTTGCTTTCGGATGCTTTCAAAATCAAAATTTTCATTATTCTGTGCGGGGGTTCTGCCTCTTTCTCTGTCAGAAGCTACCCCTTTTTCTGCTGCAGACTGGTTTGAGGCCGCTGGTTTTGCAATAACTTCACGGATATTATTTTCACGACGCAAGCTATCCGTTTGCGGATTGACCGCAGTAGGAATAGACAGAGTAGGTGCTTGCGGCGTAATATTCATAGGTTATGCTCGAACGTCTAATAGCGTACCTAAAGTTTCATCCGCTGTTTGAATAACATCGGCGGACGCTTTCGCTTGAAATTCTGCAACTTTTAAATCGACAACAGCTTTGGTAAGATCAGGTAATTCTGCTGAACTAGCATTTTTACTAGCTGTATCTGGGCTAGCTGCATTATCAGTATTGTTTTCTTGGCCGATACCAAAATCTTCAGGACTAACAGCTAAGTTAGCCGCAATATCTTCTGCAGCTTCTGTGACATCGCCTTGCGCTTTTTGAAAGCCTTGTAGACCACTTGCTAATGCTGATTGTATTTCCATAACAAACTCCTCTATACCTATTAATAGAATATCAACGAACAAATAAGTAAATACTTAATTTATAGACTTAATTTACATACTTAGCTTAAATAATCAGCTTAAGTACTCAATTTTCACTTAATTTTTGCTATTTAACCCTGCAACCTATTGTTCAATTATCATACAATATGACTAAAAAGTAAAGGTTCGATTTATCGATAAGTATGTTCAACTAAAGGGGCTAGCCAAGTCGTTAGTGTTTCGATAAACACCCCTGGGTGAGAAATAAAAGGCGCATGTGATGCCTGCTCAAAAATAACAACATCACTGTTAGGTGATAATGCAGTAATAGCTGTAATTGCCTTGCGCGGCACTAAGCCATCAAGCTTTCCGTATACCCGTAAGTAGGGTATCGATATTTGGGCGAGACTCGCGCGCTGATCAACGGTTGTCAATAATTGTAGCGACTCATCTAAGGTTGATTTTGTTGGCATTGGAAACTGCATAACGAGCTCTCGTAGCAATTTAATATCATGACGTAAATGAGGGCTGCCCATCGCCTGAACTTTTAAAAAGTTATTAATCGTCTTGGCGGTATCTTCTGCTAGTTGTCGATGAAATATTGCTAAAACATCTGGCTTAATGCCAAACCAGTTTTCTTGCTCAACGAAACAAGGCGAGCTAGCGACCGTGATTAATGCTTTCACGTGCTTTGGAAAATTTAATGCTATTTCACTAGCAATCAAACCACCTAACGACCAACCTATATATACCGCAGGTTTTGCTACAGACTGCGCTATTAATGATGCAACTTCAGCTAGAGCATAAGGAGATAATGAGTGTTCTAAATTGGCACCAAAACCAGGTAAATCGACAGTGATGACCTCAAAGTGCTCTTTTAATACTTCTACACTCGGTTGCCAAACGCCCGAGTTTAATCCCCAGCCGTGAATAAAAACTAGCGGAAGTCCGCATCCTTGACTCGATATTTTTAAAGTTTCTGCCATGCTCATAATAGAGAGTATTACCGTTAATTTTTATTAAACGAAGTTAACAACAGTTTACTTAAAGAAGGTATTAAATGGAATTTAACCACGTAAAATTTATTCAATATTTAAAACAAAATTCATTTAGCTTCATTGATCGTTTAAAGTTGTTTAAAACACAATTAAGTTGTTGTGACTTATGTGGTGGTTGCTGTCAAAGCCAAGCGATTATTTGTGATTTTTGCTTGGCTGATTTACCACTTTTTGATTTAAAAAAATTGCACGGCGATTTATTAACCTGGCCAGCGATAAATACTTTATTACCTAAAAGAGTATTTGATCAGTTAATCTCAATATCGGCTTACCAATGGCCCATAGACTTATGGGTCAGGCAACTAAAGTATCACGGCCGTTTTGAGTTAGTGGCTTTACTGAGTGTTTTATTATTTAAACAATGGAAAAACGCCTTACGGTATGAATATAAACATTGTTCCCATCAGCCCTTACTATTGTCCGTACCAATACATTTGAAAAAATGGCAAACACGAGGTTTTAATCAAGCGCATTTATTGGCAGAAAATTTTTCCCGCCTTGCACAAATGCCCTATTGCCCAGATGCATTGCAGCGTATTAGTCACGATAAAAGCCAAGCAGGTCAAACAGGTGTTATCCGCCGTAAAAATTTACGTCATGCCTTTAAACTGTCAAACGAATATTTAGCCAATAAAAGTGATCAACACTCTCGTTTACCTGAACACGTATTGCTCCTTGATGATGTGGTAACAACAGGCTCTACGTGTAATGAAATTTGTCGCTTATTGAAAGCTAATGGCGTTAAAAAAGTTACCGTATTAAGCCTTTGTTTATCTTTACCTAATAACACAATTTAAACCTTTTCATCTCTCAAAAAATCATTAATGAGTCGTAGAAACGTTAAAAGCTTTAGCAAAAAATAAGCTGTTCGCTATTAACTTTGAACTGCCTAACCAATAGCCTCTAAAAGCTAAATTGTCAGTACTGGCAATCACTCGCCCATTGCCATAATTATGGGCAACTATAGCTGAAGAACTTGCCACTCGATTGACCATATTTTTATCAGCATAACCGCTCAATAATGGGCGTGCATTATACTTCGCCACTGAGATGAAGGGCTTTGAACTATGTTGCAAAATTAATGTACTGTTGCGAAATAACGGTAAACGGTTATCCGTATAACCATAAGCTAACGGATGCGAAGTATCGAGTGTTGACTCAAAAATCGCGCCAGCAATACGTTTACGTCCAGCCAGTTTTTCTTTGTCTTGGTAGCGGACATTATCCATATCAAATAACTGGTTGATTTCATTAGTAGTAATAAAATTCATCGCCAGTAATTCATATTCTGATAAAAATTTAGCTGCTCGTTTCTGCCCAAAAATAACACCACCACTTTTTGTCCATGCTGCTATTTTATCGACATCATCTTGACCAAGAGAATCGTATTTTCCATCAACCATAATAATATGGCTATAACCACTTAACTCAATTTTTGCTAAACGCTGCTGTTCTACAACCGTTACAGGAATTGACAGGGTATCGTCAAGATAAAATAACATCTCTGCACTCTCGTATTGAGATACGCCTTTACCTCCGAGCATTAAAACCTTTACTGGCGATAATAACCGGAAAGAGCCACTACCTATATCGATACCTTTAACGGTTAATCCTGTCGACAAGCTAATAATAGGTATATCAATTTTTTGACTACTTTGCCTGACAATATCACGCCAATTTAATTGCGTTTGTATGCCTGCAGGAATAATAATACTGCCACGCGCAAAATCTTTATTAACCATTTTTCCATCAATTTTAAATCGTGAAGAAAAAGTTTTTGTGGCAACCTTTGCTTTAATACCTTTATTAAGCAAGTCATTGAGTAATTTTGGGGCTAAAAAATGATGCCACTCAAATGCGTAGGCATACGCCTGTTGCTCAATACCACTGTTATCTGCTATATTTGTTGGCTTCTCCCAAGCATTATCTGCCAGTTTTAATCCCCAAGTACGACCAACCCGATAAAAGTCTATGTCCATTGCCAGTGGCATTGTCCAACCAGAAACATCATAAAAGGTATTGTCTTCGAACTGAGTTTGCTGCGAAAACAACGCTTGAATAACTCGATACTGACGCTGGTCTAATGGCACATAAAAGCTATGCTCTTTAGCATAAACAACACCGGCTAAACGAAAATCGTCAGTCAGCGGATAGGCCTTGATCTGATGTTGTTTTAATTTATCAAGTAAGACGTTGAGGCGATAAGAATCATGTGTTTCATGTAATAAGTAGCCACTAAAGCTCTCTTGATCAGCCAATTTTTCTGACTCTTTATAAAAGTTTTTTTGATAACTCAGTAGCTCGGTCTTATTTTTCCATGCCCCCTCAATGGTAGAGAGTGAAGTTAATACGTGATTTTGAATACCAAACTCAAAGGTTAATAAGCCATTATCACTGTTTTGTTGCATGCCTCGGCTACTTGCTTGTTCGAATAAAATACCGACTCCACCGTTAATGTCTGGGTAAGTAGATCCTTTACCGTAATAAAAGTCATCGAAATTTTCTTGGCTGTAATAAAGGCGATTATCTTTATCAAGTGCCTTCGCATGATAGCTTGCTAAAAGTTGTGTTATTTCTGTATTGGCACTTGGCGTTAATGGGTGAGTACGCGTTGGGATGCCCGGTTGAAAAAAATAACTGCCATTGGCACTCATCTCATGAAAATCCCCTAATACATGAGGCTGATATTGGTGAAAATACGCTAATCTATGTTGACTTTCTTTTTGTGCAAGTAATAACCAGTCACGGTTAAGATCAAAACCAAAATGGTTGGTACGACCGGTAAGCCAACCTTGGTGATGCTCGATATGATTAGGATCCGCATTAGGTGTGCTGCCACGGTGCATATTCGCCCATTGCACAAATCTATCCATGCCATCGGGGTTTATACTTGGTTCAATAACAATTAGGGTATTTTCTAGCATTTGTTTTATATCAGTATTTTCACTTGCCGCCAAATGATACGCCACAGCCATCGCCGCATTAGCGCCACTGATCTCATCACCGTGTACACTGTAGCCAAGCCAAATGACTAGCGGTGAACTTATATCATCGGTACTACCCGTGGCTGATCTTTTTGCCAAAATTTCACTCAAATTAGCTAAATTATCTTTAGAAGAAATCGTCAATAACACTTGCTGGCGAAGTTCTTGGGTCTGTCCAATATCAGTTAGTGTGATCCGCTCTGAGCTGCTTGCTAATACTTTGACGTAGTTGAGAAGTTGATCATGACGAATATGTCGCTCGCCAATGCCAAAGCCTAATGAGCTTTCCGGGGTAGGAATAGCTTGATTGTAAGTATGATCGGTTGGTAAATAGTCGGTAACTTTTGCCGCATAACCCAATGGTGACAAAATAAAAAAACCGACCAGCACGGCTAAAAACAATCGTGGTAACATAAAATATATCCTTGAATTCAATAACAATAAAATACCAAAATCTATCGAAACACACCAGAATAACTGTCTCTTTTTATCATATTGTTATTTCAATTAACTATAATTTCACTAGCGTATAGGTGGATAACAGCGTAAAATATTAATACCTGACTAAATTAGTCAGGTATTAATATTTTCAATCTTTAAGGTCCGTGAGAAACTTTAGAGAAATTTTGGTAACAAGTGTAAGAGAGTAATAACCGTGATGATCAATATTTCCGAAACAGCACAATCGCATTTCGCTAAATTATTAGAACAACAAGCAGAAGGCACAAGTATCCGTGTATTTGTTGTTAACCCAGGTACTGCTAGTGCAGAGTGTGGCGTGTCTTACTGCCCAGCTGACGCGATAGAACCTGAAGATATTGAAATGAAATTCGAACACTTCTCTGCTTATATCGACGGTGACAGTAAGCTGTACTTAGAAGATGCTGAAATTGATTTCACTACAGATCAAATGGGTTCACAATTAACCTTAAAAGCGCCAAATGCTAAATTAAGAAAAGTAAATGACGATGCGCCATTATTCGAACGTGTTGACTACTTCTTAAAAGCAGAAGTTAATCCACAATTAGCTGGCCATGGTGGTGAGTGTACGTTAATGGAAATTACTGACGACGGTTTCGCTATTCTACAATTTGGTGGTGGCTGTAATGGTTGTAGTCAAATTGATGTCACTGTAAAAGATGGTATCGAAAAACAACTTCTCGAAACAATGGCAGGCGAGATAAAAGGTGTTCGTGATATGACTGAACACGAACGTGGTGATCATTCTTACTATTAAGTTATTTGTTCGTTAACCCAACAACTATACTGACTGCTAAGTTATTCATTAATTTAAAATGATAACAATACTTGAAAAATTAGGCCAAGACCCGCAAAGAAGCTTAGTGCTTTTTACTCGCGGACTTGGTCTTTTTGCTATTGGCGCATGCTTAATTTTTATCGGTTACTATTACCATTATTATTGGCAAATCGCCGGCATTATTTTTTTAGCCCTTGGTCTGTTAACCTCTGCTTGGGGTTACAGTGGGATATTTGCTAATCGTTTACTCAATATTTTTGATCGACGAGCAAATAAAAAAATTAAAGACTAATGGCTTGTTTTTCTATAACGCGATAATAATGCCAAGCTAAGCTTAATCCTCGTACCAGCAAAAACACACTAAATGCAGCCCATAAACCATGATTACCAAACCCTTGTAATAGCCACCACATTGGAAAAAAGCAACCAAAGGTCGCAATTATCATGCTATTTCGCATCACATTGGCTTTCATTAGACCAACAAAAACGCCATCAAATAAATAACACCAACAGCCTAATATAGGTAAGATAATCATCCAATGTACATATTGTTCGGTCGTAAAAACAACCTCTGGAATGTCGGTTAGTAAACCAATCAAGAAATCACCTGCTATGGCAAAGAGTGCACTATAAGTTAGCGCAAAGAGTCCTGTCCAAAATAAAGCGATTTTGACGACAAAATTACGCTGTTGAAGATTTTTTTGCCCTTGTGCTTTACCCACTAACACTTCTGCTGCATTAGCAATGCCGTCTAATCCAAATGAAATTAACAAAACAAAGTTCATTAAAATGGCATTAGTTGCTATAACATCGTCCCCTAACCTAGCCCCTTGAAAAGTAATAAAGACAAAACAAATCTCTAAGCATAGTGTTCGAATAAGAATATCTCGATTAAGTTGAAAGTAATTGATCAACGCTGACTTCTCGAATAACTGATCTCTGATATCAATAAATTTCCCCATCATTTTTATTAATATACTTTTTAGGGATTGTCGATTACCTATCTGTTGCGCAAAGATAATATAAGCCAACCCTATAATAGCACCTGAATATTCAGCAATTAACGTTGCTGACGCCACCCCTTGTACTTGCCAGTCAAACACTAAAACAAACAATAGATCTAGCGACAAGTTAATTAAGTTAGTGACGATCAATATCCACATTACCGCCTTCGCTTTATGATTGCCCAACAACCATCCTAATATAACAAGATTTGATAACGCAGCAGGTAAACCCCAAATACGGATATCGCAATATTGTTTAGCATAAAATTGTATTTGTTCAGATCCCCCAGCTAACCCCAAGCTTAGATCAAGATAAAATGACTGTAACAAAATCAGTGCACCACCAATTAAGCAAGCCACTAACAACCCCCGTAGCAGAACCAATAAACTTTTTTGTGCGTTTTCTTCACCTAATGCTTGAGCAGTAAGACCTGTAGTCGACATACGTAAAAAGCCGCACAACCAAGTAACAAAGGTAATAATCATTGCCCCAACTGTACTGCCACCTAAATAATAGGCTTGGTCTAAATGTCCTAAAACAGCAGTATCAACTAAGCCTAAAAGAGGTATGGTGATATTTGAAAATATCATCGGTAAGGCGATGAGAAATAGTTGTTTATGGTGTTTGATAGTATTAACGTTCAAAAAAGTATTCCATATAAAAATTACCTGAAGATTTACTATAAAAAGAAAGCAAAACGCGCTATTTTTATGACTGACTAAACAAGGGCTTCACTCATGAAATTTTTATTACCTGCACTATTGCTATCTTGCTTCCACTTTTCTAGCTTTGCCGCTGTAATTTTACAATATCACCATGTTAGTGACAAAACACCGGCAAGTACTAGTATTTCACCGGAACAGTTTAAAGTTCATATGCAGTATTTATCTGATAACAATTTTAATGTCATCGCGCTCTCAGATTTAATGAATTCTATCAAGAAACAGCAACCTATTACTGACAAAACAGTGGCAATAACATTTGATGATGCTTATCTTGATATTCTACTCAATGGTAAGCCCATTCTCGACAAGTTTAATTATCCTTTTACGATTTTTATCAACCCTGCCATTGTTGATCGTGGTTCGAGTAACTATCTTACTTGGCAACAACTTAAAACAATGGCTGATCAAGGCGTTATTATAGCTAACCATGGCATGGAACATGACTCTATGGCCCGTATTAGTCAGGGTTTAACAGAACAGCAGTGGCTAATAAAACATACTGAGCTGTTATTAGAGGCTGAAAGTATTATTAAAGAAAAAACCGGACAAAGTTGGCGCTATTTTGCTTACCCTTATGGTGAGTACACACCGGCAATACAAGAATGGGTAGCAAAAAACGATTTTATTGCTTTTTCACAACAATCAGGAGCCGTAGGCTTAGCGACAGATTTAACAAGCGTGCCACGTTTTCCTGCGTCAAAACCCTATGATCAAATATCTAGTCTGCGAGATAAATTAAAATCTTTACCTTTCAACATGACTTTACGTAATGAAAATGCAAGTACCATTGTCGAGTATAACCAATCGAAATCAGTGACTTTTGATGTTGTTGTTGAAGATTTTCTTCCCGCACAATTGAACTGTTATATTTCGGGTTTAGGTCGACAAAAGATAGAATGGCAAGAAGAAAATAGCTTTACCATTAATTATAGCGCGCCCTTGCCCATTGGCCGTGTTCGCTGTAACTGTACCGCGCCAAGCATTAGTGAGCCAGGACGTTATTATTGGTACTCAAAGCCATGGTTTGTCTTAAAAGAAGGTTTGCAGTGGTATCCACTTTAACAAATATAACGATTTAAAAAACTTGTCAGCCAGTAAAGTTAAGGATGGCAAGTTTCCTTTATTCAGCTAATTTTACAATCTTTGCAAAATCACTGACCAGCTTCTCGCCATCAATGGTAGGTAATACACCCAAGGCTTGTCTTGGCTTAAATATAGCCGCGATATCTCCCTGTGGATTAATTAACACTAAAGAAGCACTGTGATCGACCAAGTAACCATTATTGTCGCCTTCAGGCTCATTAATCGCATACATCATGCCTAAGTTACGAGCAAACGGAAATAACACACCATGGTCAGCCGTAAGCGCAATAAACTCCTCATTAAAGTAAGCTATATACTGAGCTAATTTTTCTGGCGTATCTCTAATAGGATCAACCGAAACCAATAAAATTTGTGTATCTTTACTGATCGCTTTTAAATCATCATAAACAAAGTTTAGTTCTTGTAATGTAGTTGGGCAAACATCAGGGCAAGAAGTATACCCTAGAAATACCCACGACCATTTATTGGCTAACTGTTCTTTGGTAAAGGCTTGGTTATGATGATCCGTTAATTGAAACGGCTTAACTTCCCGAACCTGCTGATAATATAAAGCATGTTCGGGCTGTGGTAATACTGTCGCTTTTTGAAAGACAAAAAAACCTACTGCACAAGCAACAAGGGCGACAATGACATACAACAACTTGTTCATATTTAATTATTTCCGTTTGTCTTATCCAATAGCCATTTGACAGATTAAATGATCTACTTTTCATCAGTCAAAAATAGATAAATACCCGATATAAAATTTACTAAGTCGTTACCCTACTACTAAAGATTATATCGAAGTAGCTTTGTCTTTAACCCATAACAATGAGCAGATAATTGATCAGCTTGGTATCATAGGTAATAAATAATGGTCAAGCAATAGGATAATAAACAAGCCCATTAAATGTACGATTGAAAATTTAAAGGTGTCCATTGCCGTATTCTCATCGGCATTAAACTTAAGTTTCCAGGCGTAAGCAAAAAACATTAGATTCAATGTTACTGCACCAATTAAATATAACCAATTACTCATTCCCACTAAATAAGGTAACAAGCCAACAACAAAAAGTAACACGGTATAAAGTAAAATTTGGGTTTTTGTAAAATTTACCCCATGGGTTACCGGTAACATGGGAATATTTACTTTTGCATATTCGTCTTTACGGTGTATCGCTAATGCCCAAAAATGAGGAGGTGTCCAAGTAAAAATCAATAACACTAATAACAAAGCATTAGGGTGTATTTCATTGGTCATTGCTGTCCAACCTAACAATGGTGGAATGGCTCCAGCTAAGCCACCTATCGTGATATTTTGAGGCGTAGCTCGTTTCAAATACATAGTATAAACAAAACTGTACCCTACCAAACCTGCAAAAGTAAGCCATGCCGTTAGGGGATTAACCAAGCTATATAAAATGGCAAAACCACTGACCGCTAAAAACATAGCAAACAAAGTTGCATTTCTTGGCGTTAAACGTCCCGTAGCAACGGGCCGGTTATAAGTTCGCCCCATAATACTGTCAATTCGTTCATCAACAATGTGATTTATCGCGGCGGCGGCCGATGATAAAAATCCAATACCCACCATTGAAGGAATAAGCACTTGCCATGGAATGGTACCCGGAACAGAAAGACACATACCCACCAAAGCAGTTAACACTAAGAGTGCCACTACACGAGGCTTAGTGATTTCATAATAATCTCGCCAAATAGCGGTTTTAGTCTCTGTAACTTCAGGGGTAGTTACTGGTCCATTGGGGCTTTCTGTTGATACTGATTCGCTCATAGGTATTCCTTATAATTTCCGTCGTAAACTGTAGGTTAACGTGATCAAAGACAACATTAGACATGCTGCTACCACGTTATGACTCACCGCAACTGCTAACGGTAATGAGAACCAGATATTGCTAATGCCCAATAATATTTGGCAACTAAGAATAAACGCTAAGCTAATAGCTGCATTCTTAAAAAATGCAGATTGAGATTTTCGAAATACCATTAATGCTAACCAAAAAAGATAAAGCCCAGTGACAATGGCTCCCAATCGATGAACAACATGAATCGTTACACGTGAAGCATGAGATAAATGACCAAATTCGTAACTGTCTTTTTCTGGTGGGATCAAATCAAATGAATCTTTGAAGGTCATTTGCTCTTGCCAGCCTGATTGGCAAATAGGTAATTCAGTACAAACCAAGGCAGCATAGTTTGACGATGTCCAGCCCCCTAAACCTATTTGTGCGGTTAACAGTACAATACCAATTAAGCCGTATCTGCCATATTTCTTAATGGCGAAATCACCACCTGGTACCCTAAAGTCAGCCAAGCGTAAGTATAATAAAAATAATAAACTCAAGGTTGTAAAACCACCAAGTAAATGACCCATAACGACAATCGGCATTAATTTCATGGTTACGGTCCACATACCCAAAGCCGCTTGAAAAATAACCACCGCGAGTATTAACATCGGCAACCTTAAAGGCGTTCCTTGATCGCGTTGTCGATAAGACATAAATGCTATCGCTAAAATTAATAAACCCAACGCACCAGCAAAATATCGATGGATCATTTCATTCCATGCTTTATGCACTTCAACTTTTCTTTCTGGAAATGCTTGCTCTGCTTTAATAATTTGTTCTGCAGTTACTGGCACATCGATTAATCCATAACAACCTGGCCAATCTGGACAGCCTAAACCTGCATGCGTTAAACGCGCATAAGCACCTAAACTAACCACGATTAGTGCTAATACAATACTAATTAATACTAAGGTACGAACACGATGATTAACTTGATTTTTCATTTTAACCAACCCTCGAATACTTAAGTAATTTCTTCATATCTGCTAAAATTTCTTTACCAAACATTGCTTGAGCATCATCATTTCTCGGTGGTTTATGCGATAAAACCACATTACCTAAAGGGTCAACAACTAAGACTTTTGCATCTGATAAAAAGTTATCAACTAGGCTTGGAGTAGGAATAATCACCCAGCTGTTTTCAGTTAACCTTTGCGTTTGCTGAGGTGAGAGTGGATTAGGAGAAAGTGCAACACGCTTTACTCTGGGCATTTCTCTACCCAAGGCTATGTAAGAGTTATTAACACTAAGTAACGTTTGTTCACAGTGATCATCACAATGCTGTGGCAAGCTATAAATAATTGACCAAGTATCTTGTAAAGTGGCTTGACTTAAACCTAATTTCTCAAGAGTAAGTTCATTCTCGACTAAAGTGCCCTTGTTTGTCACACCATATTCAAGCCAATTTTGAGTTAAGGCGAGTTTTGCTAATACGATAGGGAGGATAAAAGCGCCCAGCACCATGACCATACTACGACGAGATTTTTTCTGTGATACATCATTCATACACTTACACCTTATTATTTTTTTTATTAGTGATTTAACGTTTGTTCACTATTTTTACCCAACTTGATTGACGCCCATATCATTAACAATAACCATGCTATCGCTAAACTGAACCATTGAAAGGCATAAGCACGATGTTTTTCGGGTGGCATAACAATTGGTTGCCAATTTTTTTCATAACCCACACTCTCTGTTTTATCTAAGTAGACGACAAAGGGCAAGAGTTGACGTGAAATTAATGTTGAAAATTTATCTAATTCTATTTGCTGAACACGCAATGGCCACTCATCTTTAACCAAGACTTGCTCCATTAACATTATGCCTTGCTCGATTTTACGTACGTGACCTGATAGTTGATACCTTCCAATAATAGCCTGCACATCGGGAATTTCTTGACGATTTATAGAACCTACTACCCAACCTAAATTAACTAAGACCGCCTGATCACCACTATTAAACACTTGATAAACACGATAACCTAATTGTCCTTTATTCGTTTGGTTGTCTAATAAAAAAATAGTATTATTATCAAATTCCCCAAACATAGTGATCGGTAGATCATTAATTTCATTTTTTTCTGAAAGTACTTGAGAAAGAGACAAGGCTTGTGTTTGACTCAATTGTGTAATGGTTTCGATGCGTTGCTCTTTTTGTAAAGCACGATCACTTTGCCATAATCCGAGTTTTACTAATCCGGAAAAAACAAGTAGGGTAAATATCAACCAAGGTAGGCGAATGTTTGATATAAAATTTTTCAAACAATTAACTCCTTAAATATGCTTAAAGCGAACATAACAACATAGGAAATTTTTAAATGGCATTTACGATAAAAATAATTATTATTGGCTGCTTAGTCTTCATGGTATTTAGCCTGTTTCAGGCACTTTTTGTCTTAAACAAAAATGACCCAAGTAAACCGTCAATGTCAAAATTTATTGGCCGACGTGTGATGATTTCAGCCTTCATTATTATACTTATGTTAGTCGCTATTTTAACAGGCGTTATTACACCACACCCACGACCGTTCTAATCGACTCGCTTAAAAATAAAAGGTAGGTGAAGCTAGCTCCACCTACAACATTTTTTAAACTTTTATATCAGTAATTGTTTATACAATATAAACAAAAACAAATAGTATCACCCAAACCACATCAACAAAATGCCAATACCAGCTTGTCGCTTCAAAAGCAAAAGCATTGGTTGGGGTAAAGTGGCCTTTCAACACTCTTAAAAACACCACAATAAGCATGATGGTACCTAAGGTAACGTGCATACCATGAAAGCCGGTCAGTAAGTAGAAAGTTGAACCATAGATACCACTGGTTAAGTACAATTTCATTTCTTCTGAATAGCCGTGCATGTACTCGACAACTTGCAAGAATAAAAAGACAACACCTAACAATATGGTAAAACCTAACCATATTTTCAGCATTTTACGATTATCTTTTTCTAAGGCTGAGTGTGCTAAATGGGCAGTAATTGAAGAAGTTAATAACAAAATAGTATTAATTAACGGTAGGCCATACCAGCCCATTTGCGTTGTTTCGGTTCCATCTGGTGTGACTAATAACGGCCAACTTGCGACAAACTCAGGCCATAAAACAGCACCGGTCATGGCATTATTATCTGCACCGCCCAACCAAGGTACCGATAACGTGCGGGCATAAAATAAGGCACCAAAGAATGCTGCAAAAAACATCACTTCAGAAAAAATAAACCAGCTCATCCCTTGACGAAATGAGTTATCCATTTGATGGCTATACTTACCCGCCATCGATTCGTTTATAACATTACTGAACCAACCATAGAGCATGTATATAACTAAACAAATGCCGGCAAGCAATATATAACCGCCAATGCCACCTTCGCCACTATTTAACGTAGAAACATAGTTTCCGGCGCCAATAGCAATTAAAAAAAGTGCCACTGCGCCAACAATTGGCCAATGACTTTGTGATGGTACGTAATAACTTTCATATTCTTTTGTTGTCATTATTATTCCCCTAAACAAATACTGTTACACGCTAAGTGAACAGTATAAATTGCTACGATTCCACTTTTCCGGTCACGTCATACAAAGTGTACGACAACGTTAGCGTTGAAATATCTTCAGGTAATTCTGGGTCAACATAAAACTGTAACGCCATCTCTACCTCTTCATTCGCTTGTAGCGGTTGCTGCGTAAAACAAAAACATTCAATTTTTTGAAAATACGCTGCCGCTAAACCGGGCGATACTGACGGAACTGCTTGGCCAATAATATCGCGGGTGGATTCATTTTTTGCATAAAATTTAACAAGTTTCATTTCACCGGGATGAACTTTTATTTCACGGACCATAGGTTCAAACTGCCAAGGTATACCTTGAGCGGTTCGACTAATAAACTGCACCGTTACAATTCTTTTTGTGTCAATCTGATCAACATTATAGACAGCGGCGGCAGTGGTTGACGTTTTTCCATTCAAACCAGTAATATCACAAAACACATCATATAAAGGGACAAGTGCAAAACCAAAAGCAAACATACCAAAAACAATCATAACCAGCTTTTTTATCACTTGATTGTTTTTCGTTATAGCAGCACTATCTTTGTTATTTGAATTTTGCAATTCGTCACCTTTATTCATATTTTATTAACTTAATCAATTTTTGGTGGTGTTGAAAATGTATGGTACGGAGCAGGACTTGCAACAGTCCACTCTAAACCTTCAGCGCCATCCCAAGGCTTAGCCGCTGCTTTCTCTCCACCTCTAATACACTTAATGACTACCGCTAAGAATATTAGTTGCGAAAGGCCAAAGGCAAAACCACCAATACTCACCCACTTGTTGAAATCAGCAAACTGCAACGCATAATCTGGGATACGACGAGGCATGCCCGCTAATCCTAAAAAGTGCATAGGGAAGAATAGTAAATTAACTGAAATCAGTGAACACCAAAAATGCCATTTAGCTAATGACTCGTTATACATATGACCTGTCCATTTTGGTAACCAGAAGTATGCACCAGCATAAATCGAGAATAATGAACCTGTAACCAACACATAATGAAAATGGGCAACAACAAAGTAGGTATCATGGTATTGAAAATCGACAGGCGTTAATGCCAACATCAAGCCTGAAAACCCGCCTATAGTAAATAAGATGACAAATGCGATAGAAAATAGCATTGGTGTTTCAAAACTCATTGAACCACGCCACATAGTTGCGACCCAGTTGAACACTTTAACACCCGTAGGTACGGCAATTAACATGGTGCAATACATGAAGAACAGTTCACCAAATAACGGCATACCTGTCGTGAACATGTGATGTGCCCAAACAATAAATGACAACACAGCAATCGATGCCGTTGCATAAACCATTGAGCTGTAGCCAAATAACTTTTTACGAGCAAACGCTGGTATAATTGTCGAAACAATGCCAAAAGCAGGTAAGATCATGATGTAAACTTCAGGATGCCCGAAGAACCAGAAAAGATGCTGGAACAATACCGGGTCACCGCCACCAGCGGCATCAAAGAAACTCGTGCCAAAATAAGTGTCAGTTAACAACATAGTTACCACACCAGCGAGCACCGGCATTACCGCAATCAATAAGTAGGCGGTAATAAAAAATGTCCAAACAAACAATGGCATTTTCATGTAAGTCATACCCGGCGCACGCATATTCATAATAGTAACAACAATATTAATGGCACCCATTATTGATGAGATACCCATAATATGAACAGCAAAAACAAAAAATGCCGTACTACCATTTGAATAGGTTGTAGAAAGTGGTGCGTAGAATGTCCAACCAAAGTTAGGCGCACCTGACTCCATAAAGAATGTAGACAAAAGAATCCCAAAAGCAAAAGGTAGAATCCAGAAGCTCCAGTTATTCATACGTGGTAAAGCCATATCTGGCGCACCAATCATCATAGGTATCATCCAGTTTGCAAACCCCGTAAAGGCCGGCATAATTGCACCAAACACCATGATCAAACCATGTACAGTAGTTAGCTGATTGAAAAAATCAGGCTCTACTATTTGCAAACCGGGTTGGAATAACTCGGCTCGAATAACCATAGCTAAAGCGCCGCCGGTTAATAGCATAATAAAAGCAAACCATAGATATAACGTACCTATATCTTTATGATTTGTCGTGTACAACCAACGCTTGATGCCTTTCATTTTATGGTCATCATGATGATCGTCGTGCGATTCTTGTTCTATAACGTCTGTAGTCATTTTATATCCCCCTACTTCGCACTAGCAGCATCAACGGCTGCAGGTTGTACTAAATCACCGGTGTTATTGCCCCAAGCATTACGCTCATAAGTAACAACAGCCGCTATTTCGGTTTTAGTTAACTGGCTACCAAAAGCAGCCATAGCAGGGTTTTTCTTACTGCCATTAATAACCATGTCTATATGCACAGCAATGTCACCCAGTGCAATTACACTATCTTTTAGTGCAGGAAATGCCGGAGGTAAACCCGCACCAGAAACTTGATGACAAGCAGCACAAGCTTTCATGTAAACTTGCTCACCCATAACCATCAATTCATCTTCGCTATACACTCTAGTTAGATCTTCTGCTGGGGCTTCTTCAACAACCACTTCAGCGACTTTTACCGGTGTTTCTGTGTCATTGCCTGAATCATTAGCAAAACTTTTAACATCAGCGGCTTGTACGACATCGCCGGTATTGTTACCCCAAGCATTACGCTCATAGGTCACAACTGCAGCAATTTGCTTCATACTTAACTGCTTATCATAAGCTTGCATACCTGAACCCGCTTTACCATTGAGTACAATATCAATATGCGCAGCAATACTACCCGTAGCAACAGAGCTTCCTTTAAGTGCAGGAAATGCTGGAGGTAGACCAGCACCAGAAACTTGATGACAGGCAGCACAGTAGGCAACATAGGTAGTTTCACCCAAAGTCATCAGTTCATCCATTGATGCGGAAGCGTTAAGAGACGCTTTCTCAGCAGCAGCAGCTTGCGCATTAAATTCGTGTTGCTCATCGAGCCAAAGAGCATAATCAGCTTCAGACTTTACTTCGACAACAATAGGCATAAAACCGTGATCTTTACCACAAAGCTCAGCACACTGACCTCGGTATAGCCCAGGCTCGTCAACTTTTGTCCATGCTTCATTAATAAATCCTGGGATAGCATCTTGCTTTACTGCAAAAGCAGGTACCCACCAGGCATGAATAACATCGTCAGAAGTGATTAAAAATCTTACTTTCTTATTAACTGGAATGACAAGGTGTTTATCAACTTCGAGTAAATAATTTTCACCTTTGACTTTGTCGCCGGCATCAACACTAAGGTGTTTACCTTCTTGTGTCTCATACTGTGGTCTTGGCGTAGATAAAACGGAGTAGAACTCAATATCTTGATCAAAATATTTATAATGCCACTTCCACTGAGAACCTGTGATCTGAATGGTAACGTCAGAATCGTCGTTATTTTCCATTTCGATCAGTGTTTTCGTTGCTGGTACAGCCATAGCGATAAGAATGACAATGGGAATTGCTGTCCAGAGAATCTCTACTTTTGTACTTTCATGAAAATCTGCTGATTTAGCCCCTTTGGATTTTCGGTGGAAAACCATTGACCAAAACATAGCACCAAAAACAACCACACCGATTGCTACACATATATACATTGCGAGCATATGTAGATCATAAACATCTCTACTTACTTCTGTTACACCCTTGGTCAGATTTAATTGCATATCTGCCCAAGCTGAACTGGAAAGAACACTCCCCAACAACAGCCAACCTAGGTTACGTCTTTTCACACGACATCTCCTTCACCCTATAAAAGTTTAAAACTTGATACCTAGGACAAAACACATCCTTTAGTACGGATTTTTATTATTTTCTTAGCGATTTTGTTATCAACCAGTTAGCGTCGAAAACATCGCCTTATATTTATATTTGTACACATTCCAAACTAGAATTACTTAAAAGTTGATCTGGGTCAATTTAAAAATCGAGCTATTTTAAAATAAAAACCAATAAAAACAATAGAGTATCAACTCTAATATAAAATAATGCCTAATAACAAAGGGCTGTAGCCGTAGTATTAAAAATAAACAGCTAAGTATAACTACGCGTATTACAAAAATTGATAGTGGTTATTTTTTAATCAGAAAAAGATAAAGTTGTTTGAATGGGGTTTAGAATGAAAATTATTCTTAGGAAAGAGGAAGGTTTGCATGAAAAGAATACGAAAGGGTATAAAAGCAAACTTTAGCCTATGTTATAGACTAAAGTTAACGGATCGGTTTGACTTATTTAATAGCGTATTTGTTAGATAAATTGACTTAGTTCGTTACCACTAAGTTTATTAAAAAGATTAACTTAATTACATCCAGTCTGCCGAGCGAATAACGCCAACAGCTAACCCTTCAATATTAAACTCTTGGTCAGACAAATCAACTTTTATAGGAGAGAAATCATCATTTTCAGCATGTAAGTAAACGATATTACCTTCTCTTTTATAACGTTTAACCGTAACATTTTCTTCGACACGAGCAACAATTACTTGGCCATTTTGTACATCGGTCGTTTGATGAACTGCTAACAAGTCACCATCAAGTATGCCAATGTTTTTCATGCTTTCGCCATTAACTCTCAATAAGTAATCAGCGGCTGGATGAAACAAATTACCGTCTACTTTATAATGATCTTCAACATGCTCTGCAGCTAAAATAGGTTCACCTGCAGCAACTCTGCCGATTAACGGTAAACCGGCTTCTTCCATTAACTTCTCAGTCAACCGAATGCCGCGAGAAGTACCTGGTAACATTTCTATATAGCCTTTTTTAGCCAAAGCTTTTAAATGTTCCTCGGCTGCATTTGCTGATTTAAAGCCAAAAAACTTGGCTATTTCAGCACGCGTTGGTGGCATGCCCGTATCGCTTATCTTGTCTTTGATCAGATCAAAAACTTGTTGTTGTCGGTTCGTTAGAGGGCGTAATTCGCTGATTTCATTTAGCATAGGGGGCCTGTAAATTTACACAGTTGTTACTGTGAGTATATACAGGTCATTAGTAAAGGCAAGTTTTCTAGCCGAATTATTTTTGAAAACTCCCTGATTTTAGATAATGGATAACTTGTTCGATAACTTTTTCGTTTTTCATCATAAATGGATGGGTCGTTTCCATTTCAATGTGATCATTCATACCATCAAGTTTGGTACTAGCAACCGAAACTTTACCATCATCTTTATCAGGAATAAGTGTTGATAATATCCAATTAATACTTTGATTACCGGCAATAACACCCAAATCAAAATTAGCATTGCCAAGGTTACTAGGGACACTGAATTCGCCAGTACCTAATTGCATACCCGCATCACCATTTATAAAACTAAAGCCAGGTGTATTTTTAAGTTTATCAACGACTTCACTGCCATTATTTGGTGGGCCCAGCATCACGACTTTATGTAAATTAGGTATTTTGTGCATACTTAAATATTGGCGAACTAATATACCGCCCATTGAATGGGTAACAAAGTTAACTTGACGATTTTCACAAATTAATAGCGCTTTAGAAATCACTTTTTCAGCCAACTCTTCTATCGAATAATCCCTAGAAGGGTAGTTGATATTTATCACAAAATAACCTTCTGCTAACAATCGTTTTTCAATAGCTTTCATCGAGTTAGCGGAACGTGCAAGCCCATGCAGTAAAATTACACATTCACCATTAGATAAAGAATCTACGGGCTCTTCAAAAGAAGCTTGAATTTTATAGCCACGTTCAACCGAAGTATCTAGGCTTTCTTGTTCAATCATATTTTTTAAACGAATTTCTGCATCAGTAATTTTTCTAGCAAATTGTTCCTTAAGGAGTGCTAATTCTGACTTAAGTGCTGTAATTTTTTCATTCATAGCTGCGCTCCATCATTTTTATGTTGAACGTTCATTATTGACGCTTTATTCACTTTTGAAAACAAGTGAGATAATATTTTTTAAAGCACGGTTTTAGTATCATTTAAAAAGGGCTAATAACTTTAAACATCTACCATTAGCATTCAGTCATACGTGTATAGGGAGTATAACGTTATGTGCTCTCGGTTTGGCAATAAATATTAATTTCTGCGCAGTGCTTCAAACTGAGATAACTCCCAAAAACGCATCGTTATTAACAAACCAACATGTTTTCGTTTGTCTAAAGCTAACAAGGCATCTTCTTAGTTTATCTTTACTACTGGCAACTATTTTCTCGTTTAGCATAGCCGATGTTAGCTAGGTCTCGTCCGCAAAAAGCTCATCGCTACTTTTTTTTTCTGAAGCGAGTTCTCGACTAATTTTTTGAATATGTGTCTCAGAACTTTTTACTGATTTTTCAGTAGTCAGGTTCAGTGTTTTTAAAGTATCAATCATCGCCAAATCGACATTTTTATTACTTTGTAACGCATTCACCAGCGGCGTTAAAAAAGACGCCATATTTTCACTAAATAACGCCAACGTTTCAGCTAACGCTGAATCATCTGGTTTTTCAATATTCACTTGCAGTTTAAGACTGGCAAGCGTTTCATTTAAGGTATCTAACGCTGCAGATTTAGGCTCTAACAAGGCTTCTCCTATTTGATTGAGCCCTTTTTGCAATAACGATATCTGGCTAGCAACAGCCGCAATCGGATTATCACTATCACCCAAGTTTTGATGACGAACAAAATCTGCCTTAATTTGTTGCCAACGCACTTTTTCTTCACTGGTTTGATTGTTGCGCAGCTCGGCTAATTTAAGTAAATTTTCTTCAGCGCCTATGGTGAGTGTTTGCGCTTCACCGCGATAATGATCAACGATAAGCTGCTCAACTTCCTCTTCGGTCATAACTGGCACTACTTTTTCCGCCATCTTATTCATATTTCGATAGCTGCCTTGTAACTTGAACGAAGGTTCAGTGCGGTACTTATCGTCTTGAGCGGCAGAGGCAATGTACTGTTGATTAGCTTTTAATACCGTCGCTTGAATTTTACGAATACGTTGAATAACCGCGACTATTTCATTGACCTCTGCTTGCGAGTAATGATGTTTTAGCTCAGTTGTCGCGATTTGTTGACCATCAGCAATTTTAACTAGGTTATAGAGATCGCCCATATCTCGGGTCGCTAGTGGTGCGATATAGCGATTACTGGTTAAGCTATTTTCAATAAAGCTTAAAGAGAACTCTTCTTCTCGACCACTTAAGGTATCACCTAAGTTATAAATATCGGCTCGGTTAGCCAACATATCAGGAATGCTAAATGCCTCACCTGATTCGGTATAAGGATTACCTGCCATGACAACTGCAAATTTTTTCCCACGCATATCATAGGTTTTACTGTCACCATTCCAAACTCCATCCACTTTTCTTGAGCCATCACATAAGGAAATAAACTTTTGTAAAAACTCAGGATTAGTATGTTGAATATCATCAAGGTACAACATGACATTGTTACCCATTTCGAAGGCTAAGTTAATCTTTTCAACTTCATTTTTAGCTGTTGAGTTATTTGCCTGAGCGGGATCTAATGACAACTGATCGTGTCCTATCGACGGACAGTTTATTTTAACAAAGGTCATACCTAGCTTACTGGCAACGTATTCAATAAGCGTTGTTTTACCATAACCAGGGGGAGAAATAAGCAGTAATAATCCCATTAAATCAGAGCGTTTATTATTACCCGCTGCGCCAATTTGTTTAGCTAAATTAATACCAATAATCGGGAAATAAACATCATTAATTAATTTATTACGCACAAACGAAGACAGCGCTCTTGGTTTAAACTCTTCTAAGCGTAAACGTTTGCGTTGTGCCGCTAATACCTTTTGTTTTTGAATATGAAAACCTTTGAATGCCGGTTCATGTTCATTTTTAAATTGGCGAAGTCGAGTGATAAATTCTTGATAATTTATCGCAATTTTTCTGTCCGATATTTGCCCATGCTGCCCCAATAAACCATCAACAACACCTTCGGTGTCAGCCAATGAAGTATAGAATTCACATTGCTCTTGCAACAGCATAAAAATTGCGGCTTCATCAATAATATCTTGATGGATATTCATACTCTGGTGCGAAGAAAAAGCCTGCAACCACGCCCAGTAAAGTTGATGTTTTTGCTCTAGTGTCGAACAACCCAATAATGCGCCACTGAGTTGTTTTTCTAGGCTATTATGCTTTAACTGACTCTCCAGTTGATTAGCTAACTCAACGCTACTTTCTTTAATAACAAATTTCTGTTCGGCTAAAGCTAACTCTTTTAATAGGTAGGTTGCTGACAATAACGTGTCGCATTTCAGCCAAGGCTGACTTTCAATATAGCTATCTAATAGCGTAGCCAATTCCTTAATAAGCTGATGACGTAATTGACTATCACCAAAAGTTTCTTCCATGATATAGAGGTTATGACTGCGCTGTAATAAATCTTTTCGGCCGCTATCTGCTAATTTTGTGGTGAAAAAAAGTAGCGCGAGTCTTCTTTCCAAGACCGGATAAGCTAACAAGCCAATAGATTCTCTTAAAGTAAGTAATTGCTTTAGAATTAATGCCGCATCGGCATCATGCACGCCCTTATCATAACCTTCTTGATAACGTGGCTCAGCCGCTTTTCTAACCACCTCACCTAATTCATTGTTTTTTACCGCCGCTTTTAAATATTCAAGTTTAGCTTGGCCAGTAAATTCAGCCTCAAATAATAGTGTTGCCGCTAAATACTCTCCTCGGTAGACCTTTTCAGATTCAGAGACCAGCGCTTGTTGCCAAAGGTATTCAGTACCAACAAATAATTCAGCGGGTAGCGTTTCAAAGTATTCACTACCACTGATATGCAAGACCATGTCACCATCACGAGGTAATAAGGTCAGTTCTAATTTTTGACGATTCACCGAAAATTGGTGGTCGCCTATTTTAACTAAACTACCGTCAGCAGAATAAATATCGGTTTTATCTCTCAGTGCTCTTATGCCTTGCTCTTTAGCATTTTTTAATTGAGCGTCAATGTCATCAGCTCTAACATTGTCATCAAGCTCTCTAAGCTGTGAAATTAGTTGCCTAAGCTTGGCAACCATAGGATCACCAGCAAAATAGCTGTTTAATTTGTTTTGCTCGCTAAATGATTGACTCCGCCTGATCACACCTTCAATAATGCGCTCCGCTGCCGTCATCAAATTCAAACAACGACGCTGCTGTGCATCCATCAGCTGCTGCTTATGTTGTTCGAAGTTATCGTATATCTCGTCTCTTTTAGTGATAATTTCATTATAAAATTCATCATAATCACTAAACTGGCTTTCTAAGTCTTCTAACTGAATTAGAATTTGAGAAAGTTGCTCATCACATGCTTGCGGTGAATCACTCGCATTTAAAGCACTGGTGACACTTTGACTTAATAGTTTAAATCGGGCACCAAATTCTGCTCGTGCTTCTTCACTACCGACACTTTTAGCCGCCAAATCAGCATTAGCTTTAACGCGGTTTATTTGACTAAAAACTGCTGAAATATCTTCTAGAATACGTGTTCTTTGTCGGCTATCTTCAATTTTTAGTGACAACATTGTGCGGTTAAGTAATTCTAATCCTTGCACAAGTTCTTCAATTTCCGTACGAATCGGCTTTAATGAGCTAACCGATTCACTTTTTTCTATCGCCTTTTCTAATGCAACTATGGTCTTTTGATAAGGCGTTAAAGCATCGTCTTGTTGGAGAAAATCAGCGGTTGCTTGGCTAAGTTCTTTCGTTAACGTATCTAAGTGAGTTTCCATGGCATTAATTGCGTCAACATCGATATAACGTAAGTCTTTATGAGAAATCAATTCACCTTTAAATTGGGCTAACGCCGATAAGCAGTCAACGAATTGTGAGGCATGCTCAAAACCCGAAATTTGAACTTGTGTTACTAGCTCCGCTAGCTTTTCTTTTGCTTGAATTAAGGCCCGATCAGAGTTTTCTTTAATGCTGGTGACTTTTTCAAATTCATCTATAACCAATTCAGAGGTGATCGCGATTTGCTTGATAAGATCATGCAGCAAAATCAGCTCTTCATCATTAAGCCAATGATATTTATCAAAGATTTGTTTAGACTCTTTCACTAAATCATTAAAATGCTGCGCGCTTGGTATTTGCACCGAGATCAATTTAGCGACACTGTATAAATCAGAAATACCGCGGACCAGTTCAGGATTACCTATTTTGCCAAAGAAGCTATTATCAACCGGTTGGTTACTAGCAAACTCTTCACTACAAAAAGGCGTTTGCCATATTTGCATGGCATGAACACGTGATGGCTCGGACTCGGCATTAAAAACCACGGCTCTGCCGTTATTGTATAAACTTTGCCCATGACCATAAATAGGGTTTTGCAATGTTCTCGTAATTAAATTATAACCAAACAAAGCGTACTGCCCTTCATTTGGCTCATAAAATATATAGAGAAAGTCTTCACCGTTTGGCGACTTTACCACTCGGTGTAACTGTAAATCTTCGGCATTATCTTCAAAGCTTTTGTGTTCACCATTTTGCAAATAGTATCCACCAGGAAAAATAATACCGTGGTCTTCTGGTAACTGAATACAAGCATGAGCAATAGCATCTTGCCTGATCACTTGCTGAGTTTTAGCATTAAAAATTAAATGGCGAGTGTCAGTTTCACGATACGGCTTTATTTTCAATAAAATAAGCTCACCAACTCTGGCGTAATGGATTTCAGCGTCATCTATAGACTGATGTTCATCTTCGACTGGCTCAGAATATATACCTTGACCTGCGGTGGTATTATTCTCAACTTTTAAAGTAATTGAGCCACCAATAGCTTCGACAAACAAAATGTCATATAAATTATAATGTGGGTGTTTACCTTGCTCTTGTTGCTCTCGAGAGACTTTATGCCATTCAAAGTCAAAATTTTCTGGCTGCTTTATATCTCTTTCACCACGATTATCGATATAGCTAACTTGGTGATCAGCGTCGATACCCCAACGGAATACTCTAATATCGTCAAGGCGTTCACCAATTCGAAAGATGGCAAATACTTTACTGCCTTGTCGATAAACATGGGCTAGAAATGTTTTTTTGTAATAGGTGTATAACTCATCAAAATCACGGACAAACTCAGCATCGTCAAGAAAACTACCTTGTACCGGAAGATCAATAATCTCAATGTCATCTTTATCACCTTCTATTTGGTGCAAACTAAAAACATCTGAGACGGTAATATTGCGCTTTAAACCGAGAAAGACGTTATAGCCAAAAAGTAAGGTATCTCCGATGGCGGCAATATCTCTAGCAACACAATTATGCTCAGTTCTAACCCGCACACGAGCATTAACTTTCATCTCGGTGGAGCCAAACGTAACAATGCGCTTGTCATTTAGCTGCTTAATTTGTGTATTAAGATCACTGCCTAAGGCTGACAATCTGCGCTGAATAAGTTCATATGAACCCCCTTCCGCAACAGCCTGATTAGTGACGCTATCCTTATCTGACATATGAGACTCCATGAGCTAATGCACAGTTATCCTTGAATGGAACACTGTGCATTGCTTAATTAATACTTGATGACTATTTTTCGTCTGACGAGTTTTTGTTCGCTAAGTTTAACAAACTAGCCAATGCGCCTTTTTGAGTGTCGTCGGCATTATTTAATGTTGATAATAACTTAGACATATTGAAATTTTTCATGGTTTCACTCGTTTGAGCAGCACCAGCGAGCACACCACCTAAATCGTCCATAATATTGCGGTCGCCATTTAAGTGATCTTTAAACAAGGTTTTTACTGTTTCACTTTCATTAACTAACCCATCGATAGACTTACCAACCGTGATAGAGTTCATAAACTGACGTAAGAACTCGCCATCGCCGCCCATAATATTAATATTGGCTTCACTTAATGCCGTTGCTAATACACCCGCTTGCTTCTCAGCTAACGCAACACTATTTTCTAGTTTCGCTAAGGTTAATTCACGCTCTTGATTTAAACGTAAACCAAAGGTTTCAAACTCTCTGGCTTGTTCAGACATAGCGTTAAGTACATCTTGTTTTTCACGTAAACCCGTCGCTTCTGCTAAGGCTTTTTCTTGTATACCTTTAGCTTCAGCGGTCAATTTAAGTTCGAGTGTTTTAGCTTCAGCCTCGCCTTGTCTTTCGTGTGCATCAGCTTGTGCTAAGGTAATTTGAGCCTCAGCAAGCCCTTGCGATGCAGCTTCTGCTTGATTACCCTCAGCCAATATTTTCTTCGACTCTGCCTGTTTACTCGCCGCTTTCAATTCAGCATCGGCAATGGTTTGCATTTTTCTTGCGATATGCTCAGCCGCTTGTTCTTGCGCTTTAGCTGATTCAATATCTTTAACCAATGCTTGCTCAGCCTCACCTTTGGCTTTGATAACCAATTCATCTTTTTGGCGGTTCGCTTCTGAAACCACACGTAAATCTTTAATAAGCTCTTCTTCCTCAGCGACGCCTTTTTCAACCATGATGCGTTCACGCTGTACTTCAGCAATATTTTTACGCTCTATTTCTAGGGCTTTTTCTTTATCGATTCGTAGTGTTTCAACTTCTTTTTCACGATCTATTTCTTCGACTTGACGGGCACGTTTCACTTTTTCTTCTTCGATAGCCACGGCTCTAAAACGATTTTGTTGCGCGATATCAGCTTCACGCTGCTTATTTTCTTCAGCTACAGCGACTGTCTGTTCAGTCGCTATTCTTGCCTGTTCAGACTTACAAAACTCTTCTTGCACAATTTTAGCTGTTTCCGCTTCTTCTCGAGCTTCTACAGTAGAAATTTCTCGCGTCTGTTTAGCTTGGGCATCGGCTAATTGGCGATCAAGTTCTAAACCTTTTTCTTTAGCATCAATATCTTGTCGTTTAATGCGTATTTCTTCTTGGCGTTTCAAGTCATTGGTTTCAACACTTTGTTGAGCGGTTAACTCGGTAATGCGCCTAATACCTTCAGCATCCATAATATTATTAGGATCTAAATCGTTAATCGATGTTTGTTCAAGAAAATCAATCGCGACATCTTCAAGTACGTAACCTGATAAATCTTGGCCAATAACTTCTTTAATCTTGTCACGAAAAATATCTCGTTGAGTAAAAAGATCAGTAAAGTTTAATTGTTTGCCGACAGTTTTAAGGGCTTCAGAAAACTTCGCTTCAAAAAGTTCTTGCAGGGTTTCAGGGAAAGAAGAGCGCTCACAACCAACTTGTTTTGCCACACGTAGAATGTCTTCTTTGGTTTCATTAACCCGGATATAAAAGGTAATAGTAATATCAGCACGAATGTTATCTTGGCAAATAAGCCCAGATCGCCCTTTTCGTTCTAACATCATTCGCTTAGTAGAAATATCCATAATTTCTTTTTTATGGATAATAGGAATAACCATACCACCATTAGTACTTATTTCTGGTTCAGCGCCGAGCTTATTAATGATTAATGCCTGGCCCTGCTCTACTTTATGATAAAATTTAGCCATCATAATTAGTAGTGAAAAGACTAAAAGTACGCCAATGCCAATCGCTAGATAAAGTGGTTCCATTACCATGTTTTTTTCCTTTTATGTAAATGCAACGGTCACAACTGCGTGACCAAGTCTCTTATAATGTGATTATGATTTATTCGTCATACGGCGCGACAATATAGATATGCTTTTCTTTTAAATATTCTATCAGTAGCACATTGTCACCCTTTTTTAAGCGGTGTTCTGGGTCACAGCGTACATCTAGTAAAATTTCTGCGCCCTTATTATATATTCGTACTTGACCAAAGGTTTCACTAACCGTTTGCGTTGCAATCGTCGCACTTTTACCGACCAGCTGAATACTCATAGAGGTTTCAACACTTTTAAACATTCCTTTTAAGGGGCGAATAACAATGGCAGTTAATGGCAGGGAAATTAGAAAGACAATAAAGCCACTAACAACGCCGAACAGATAATATAACCAACCATCGGGCAGCCAAGCTAAAATATATAATTGCAGGTAAAAGCTGATTAGCCAGCAAGTAAGGATAATAATGCTAAAAACTAAGGTGAACGGCACCCCTGTCAAACCAAAAGTCAGCATAAAACCGGTCAGCCCGCCAACAGAAGTATCAAGTTCGGTGTCTACTTCTACGTCAAGGTCTACATCTCCAGCTAATCCTAAATCGACCAGACCTAACATGCCAATAAGCCAATAAACAACCACGACACCTAGCAGTGTCGAATATATTACGGTGGGAAATTTTGAAGCGACTTCTAGTAGCTGTTCCATTGTTTATCCTTAAAGCACATAGCGAACACCGGCTAATCATTGTGGTGTTTATTCTTTATATGTACCATACACTTGTGACATAATATGTCAACAAATACAGTTTTTATAAAATTCAAATAAAACAAATTAGCATATTGTTTACATAAAATCATAAAAATAAAAGCCTACAGTATCCTGATTTTATTCATTTTACTCGTGACTTATATCAATCAATGATTATATGATGGTTTACGTAAATTTTACAAAGATAACATTTAACAGGGACATAATAATGAAATGTACTAGTTGTAAGCAGGGTGAGTTAACCCCTAGTTTTATCGAAGGGCTTTTTAGAGCACATACTTGTTCGAATTGTGGTGGGCATTGGATCTTAATTGAAGATTATGTCGCTTGGAAAGAACGTAATCCACAGTTTTCTTTTGATAACAATATTCAATGTGAAGTTGTTGAAACGAAACAAGCCATGTTATGCCCAGTAACAGGCACTATTATGCGTAAATTTCGACTATCTGCCTCGACAAATCACCGTATTGACTACAGTGTCAATGTCGGTGGTGTTTGGTTAGATAAAGGTGAATGGGAATTACTCAAAAAAGAAAATTTAACGGGCTCCTTAAATACGGTACTAACCGCACATTGGCAACGCAACATTCGTATTAATAGCACGAAAGAAAACTTTACAGAAATATACCAAGATAAATTTGGTGAAGAAAATTATGCGAAAGTTAAAGCCCTTAGAGAGTGGCTATATCAGCAACCAAACAAAGCCGATTTAAGAGCTTATCTTCTTGCTGAAGAGCCCTACTCAGCTGAAAAATAACAAAGATAATAAGGAATACCCATGAAAGGAGCAGGTGGAACTTCGGGTGGCTTAAGTCACTTTTTTATTGGCATCATTATGATGTGTAGTGGTTTTTATATGCTACTAAATTCGATCACAGTAACATCTACTTTTGGCATGGGCGTTCGCCTGTATGCTTTTTCAGCTATGGGTGGCAACTATAATGTAACTAGTGGCATGATAATGATCCCTTTCATATTTGGTGTTGGGCTTATTTTTTATAACAGTAAAAATATTTTAGGTTGGGTGTTAGCCATTGGCTCGATATCAGGATTAATCTTTGGGGTAATATCTTCAATAAGGTTTACCTTTAAGACTATGAGTTCTTTTGATTTAATCGTAATACTTATATTAGCCATCGGTGGGCTAGGTTTATTTTTACGTTCTTTAAAAACCTTAGATAATGCCTTACCTGATGAATAGACAGCAGTACTGTCATATCACGTGAGCAATATTGGTTTAGGTTGTTCAAACTTTAGCATCGCCGTTTATATTGGTAATAAACCGAGTATGCTTGAATATCAGCAATTATCTTGTCTATCGCCGCTAACCTTGGGCGAAATAGAGATGATTAATCAAGCTTGCGGCAATGGTTGGCGGAAAGTTTTCAATGTTTATGCAAAGCTGCTTTACGCACTTGATAAAGAAAAATTCGCTTACTCAACGCTTGCGCCAACTTGGCAAAAATATCGAGAGCGATTTTTGCTGCAGCAAGGCTCTCAAACGGCTTTATTATTTTCTCCGCCTCAGTTAACAACCACTAAGCACACTCTGCATATTATTTGTGGGAAAACCTACGCTAAGCATTTGTTAGCGACAAATCAACTAAACGCTAGTTTCACTTGGCTAGATGAGCAATTTGCTATTGATAAAGCTAAAAATTTAATTGTCTGTCCCTATTTTGATTATCGGCAATTGTCGAATGCTAATATTAAAAAATTAGCCTTTTTACTCAACGATATAAATAGCCAGTGAAAGCTTTTCATTCATTTATATAGTGTTAAATTAATGTATACTATATTTATTAAAGGAGAAAATAATAAGCCTCATGATTAGGCAACATACTAAACGTCACTTTAATATTGGATCACATCATTGCTATATTTTAATAAAAAAATACTTTTATTTATTACAATAATTTTAACCTTATTACCCTATGCAACGATCACCAACACTCTTGATATTTCCTCTGCTCTTTTGCTATCGCTTCCTACTATATTATTACAGGCTACCGCAGTATTCTTTGTTGTTCATAGCTATTTACAGACCAGATCACGTTCATTAAAATTGTTCTGGCAGTTTTTATCTCTCGCTATCATTATTGATCTTATTTCGGGTGTTATCTTTGCCGGTAACTACATAAACACCTCCCCAATCCTGCAAGATTTTTTCTCTTTGTTCAGTTACTTTTTTATCTTACTGGCCATAGAAACCAACCCGCATCTCAGCGAAACACCACTCAATAAATACATTGCGGGTCGAGTACCTGCACTATTTTTTACAGTCACTTGTTTTTGTTATTTCGTACTACTGCCAGAAGAGTTTTCAAAAGCGTTAGATCACAGGTTATTACCGTCATTATTATTTCATATAACCATTTCTGGCCTCATTTTTATTAGACTAATCAGCTGTGTTATTTTTTGTCGTGAAAAGTTTTGGCGCGCTATTTATTGGCCACTAGCCATTGCCTCATTAGCTTTGTTAGTTGATAACACTAATAATTATTTTCTTCTTGAAGAGCAAGCCCTTTATAAAGACAATTATACGAACAGCTTAATAGCGTTAATCCCATACTGTGGTCTTATTTTTGCCGCAAGTGCATCATTAAACATTCAAAGACCGACCAAACCTATTTCAAAAGATACCTTTCCCGAATTTTACATTTTATTGCTGGTGAGTATTATTTTTAGCATTCATATCGTTGGTTTAGAAGTTGGGGCACACTACATTACAAATTCTTTCTGGCAGTCTTTTGTTATTGGTATTTGGGGCGTTATTGCTTTTATTTTAGTCATTCTTATTGCTTACAATAAAAGAAAAAACACGCTTGAATTCAAGGAAAACGCTTTTACTCAGCAACAAGAACAAAAAGCGTTAATACAGACAAACCATAAATTACTCAGCTCAATTCTTAATAGTGAAGACAAAGCCATTGTCCGTGCATCTAATAATGCTATTTTGACGACATCAACGGGCGGCGAAATATTATCGTCAAACCCTGCCGCGGTTCAATTGTTCCAAAGTTTAGAACATGAATTGAAAGGCACGAATGTCAGCGCACTTTTTTCTGCAGAAGACACTATGCACTACTTTTTTGGCTTCAAAAGTAATGTATACGCCTTACAACGTAAAGATATCGGTATTTCAGTAGAGTGTTCCGCTCGACGTGCCGATGGTACTGAATTCCCTGTTCAGGTTGAATTGCAGTGGGCAGATCGCGAAGAACAACCCCTTATTGTTATTACCTTTATTAATTTAACTTCACGAAAGTTAGCTGAAAAGCAGATGTTAGATTTAAAAGATAAGTTTATTGCGAACATTTCCCATGAGTTTAGGACACCATTAACAATTATTAATGGCATTTTAGACCAATACCTACTCAAAGCTCACAGTAAAGAAGAGGGGCTGGAACTTACTACCGCTAAGCGTAATGGTTTGCGTTTAGTTCGTATGGTTGAACAACTATTAGAACTCTCACGCCTTACTGACAACCCTAAGCTTTCATTGTCTACTTATCGATTAAGTCAGTTAATGGCTATGCCAATTGATTCATTTTCACGCTTAGCTAAACAAAATGATTTAAGTTTTGATACTGATATATCTGATGATCTTTGGCTAGAATGTGACGCTCAGGGTTTTGAAAAAATCATCTTCAACTTACTTGCTAATGCGATTAAATATACCCCTGCTGGCGGTAGCATCAAGATCAGTACTTATGTTGATCAAGATAATGTTATTTTAGAGATTACAGATACCGGCATAGGTATTAATCAAGCATCACAAAGTAAAATCTTTGAACGCTTTCAAAGAGCTGATGATGAAAAAAACCATGCTGTTTTTGGTGTAGGTATTGGTTTATCTTTAGTTAATGAATTGGTAAAAGCGCATAACTGGCGTATCAATTTAGTCAGTGAATACAATAAAGGCAGTAAGTTTTCTCTATCAATACCTTTAGCTACCGCTGTCGAAATAGAAACTCAAGTGCCAATGAGTGTATCTCAAAGCGAAGTATCATCACTGCTGTTAGAGCAAAATAATAATAAAACTAAGACACAAAATCATTTACATAATGTCGTGTTGGTTATTGAAGATAATCTCGATATGCAAAATCACATAAAACGTGTGGTTGAACAGCAGCATCATTGTTTATTAGCAATGAGTGGAGAACAAGGACTGCTTATTGCCGAGGAATATATACCAGACCTTATCGTGTGCGATATTATGTTAACGGGTATTGACGGCTTCGAAGTTCTTAAGCAATTAAAAGAAAATGAACTCACTTCTCATATTCCCGTTATTTTGCTTACCGCCCGTTCAGACCTAGATAGTCGTCTTCACGGCCTTAATTTACAAGCGGATGAGTATTTAAGTAAACCTTTTAATCAGCAGGAATTATTAATACGTATTGAAAATTTGATTGAAAATCGTAAATTGCTCCAGCAGAACTATTTACATAAATTTCGTGACCATCAAAAAGAACAACAAAAAGAAAGTAGCGTAAAAAAAGTGTCGCAGTTAACTCCAAGCGAAAGTGCTATTTTATCTGTTGATGAAAAATTTATAGAAAAACTAGAAACCATTGTTGCTAAGATGTACTTGGAAACTGATTTGGGTATTCAAGATCTAGCCAGTAATATGGCGATGAGTGAACGCCAGCTGCAACGGAAAATGAAAGTAACTCTGGGCACAACACCTAATAACTTCATTAAAGAGTTCCGTCTAGCAAAAGCACAGATATTGCTACAAAATGGTTCTAAAATTGGCAGAATAGCCTTAGATGTTGGTTTTTCTTCACAAACATATTTTGGTCGATGCTTTAAAGAGTCGTTTAACTGCACCCCAAAACAATATCAACAACAATTTATTAAAAGCTAACCAAAAAGCTACTCAGGCTAACCTTGCTTAACTTGGATGTTATGCTTAAGTGTCGCTAGATCAGCGCCTTGAATCACTGCTAAGTAGCTGAAGGGTTGTAACTTAGGTTCACATAAGCCAAGCCAAGCAATCGCTGGCTCTTCGCTTGTTAATGTTAAGCCAAGTTCAATCATCACGCTGACTTGATCCCACGATATTTCCATAGGTTGCTCTCTATTAAACGGATAAAAAGAGTAAGCAATATTCATGAAAATATTATCGTCGAATTGTTTTTCAAATTTACTTGCTAACCGCGCTGCTAATTCACCAGCATTGTTATCTTTTTCATAACCAATAACAGCAAAGGTATCATCGGACCAACGAACAACTAGGTCATCGGTATTTCTGCTAAACAGTAATAAATCAGTAATGTTAATCAACTGGCTATTACTGATATTGGTCAACTCATTGACCTGAACCATTAAGACGTAAAGACGGGGTAAAGTGCTCCGCTGTACTGGTAGAATATTCTGATGAATTTGATTCATCAGCTGGCTAGTTTGCTCAATATAAATATCAAGATAGCGGCGACTTCGTACACCAGTTACTTTATCTACCGTTGCCGACTTTTCAAGTAGAATATTAGCATGTTCAAGTTCGCTATTTTGCGATTGTAACTTTTGCGTTTTATCTTTGACCTGCTCTTTAAGGTAAGATTTTTGTTGTTGTTCAACCAATAGTTTTCGATTCAAAAAGCGTGAGTAGACTAATAACGTTAAAGCAACCGCCATGGCATACAATAAGTAAGCCCACCAAGTATTCCAAGGTGCTGGTTTAACTAAAATATCAAGTGATATCCCAGGTTTACTCCATACATTGTCGTTATTTCCAGCAATAATCTGCAGTGTATAAATGCCTGCAGGTAAATTTGTATAAGTGGCTCGTCGTGATTTACCTGCAGCTATCCACTCCTCATCAAAGCCTAACAAACGATACTTATAAAGAGTTGACTCAGGATTCGCATAGTTTAAACCAACATACTCAAAGGAAATTAGCTGATCACTGTAATCAAATTCCAATTGACTTAAGTTAGATAAATTACTGCCGAGAGGCATAGGTTCATTCAGCTTTAAAATACTGGTTAATCTTACTTCTGGAACAGACAAGCTAGTATTAATTTGTTCTGGGTTAATCGTACTCATTCCTTTGCCTGAACCAAAATACAATGTATTGTTTGCCCCTGAAAAAATAGCACTGTGATTATATTCAAGGTCTATTAGGCCATGAGTCAGGTCAAAGTGCTTAAACTCAGAATTATCAGGTGAGTATCGAGAAATACCCTCACTCGTACTTAACCAGATATCTTCATGGATATCCTGAACTATTCCAAAAACAGTAAGGCTTTTCATCCCATCTTTTGAGTCTAAATGTTTAAATGAGAAGTTCTCATTTTTCATATCTTCGTAACTCAAAATGTCGAGGCCTGTTCCCTGAGTTCCGACCCAAAGATTTTTATATTTGTCTAATAACATAAACAGAATAATATCGTTTGAAAGACTTTTTGATACATTTTTGTCGTGCATAATATGAATGAAGGTTTCAGATTTAGGATCGAAACGATTTAAGCCACCACCATAGGTAGCAATCCATAAATACCCATTATGATCCTCTAAAAGATGCAAAATATGGTTACTACTAATACTTTGCTTAGATGCACTATCATTTTGTGTGAACCGAGTAAAACTACCATCTGTATTTAACTTATTCAGCCCTTGCTGAAAAGTAGATACCCATATATTACCCTGCTGATCTTTAATAATATCGGTAATACTATTAGCGGAGATTGAGTGAGGATTGTTCACTTCATATTGATATTTAATAATATTTTTTGACTTTAAATCGATTTTGAATAAACCAGATCCACGCGTGCCAACCCAAAGAGTATCACTATCAGGCTCAGCTAATAAGGTCATAATCCTCAGCTCAGAAAAGTATTGATTTAAATCTAGCCTAGAGATTTCAATATCATTGGCGGGAAATTGGTAAATTCCCCCACTGTATGTACTAAAAAAGACCATCCCGTTTTTAAACTGCGCAAAACTAGTTACATTGCTATTAATTATATTCTCGTTAGTCTGCGCACTATGTTGACTGAATGTCGCCATACGTGGATCCCAGCTATTGACCCCTGTTAGAGTACCTATCCAAATCATATTATTTTTGTCTTCAAACACAGATAATATAAAGTTACTGCTTAAGCTTCGCTGATTATTTCCTTCATGTGTATACCGATTGAAATTATTTGCTAGTTCGTTGTAAATCAATAAACCTTTATCGGTTGCGATCCATAACTGATTATGGGAATCCTGATAAATCGTTTTGATTGTATTACTAGCGATAGTCGAAACGTCATTTTCATCATAGACATAATGAGTATAATGCCCATTTTTCGTATCATATTTTATTAAGCCATTCTCAGCGGTTCCAATCCAAACATTCCCTAATGCATCTTGGTGTAGGGAATTAACAAACTTACTAATATAAATACTTGATTCTTTATCGCCTATCTTTAATGTTTGTATAAAATAACCTTGTAAATCAAATATGGATATACCACCACCATTAGTCGCTACCCAAACTTTATTATCTTTGGTTTCAATGATTTCGTGTACTGTATTGTGAGTTAAGCTATTCGGATTACCAAGCTCTTGGAGTATGTGCTTTACTTCCCATTTCCCTTGGGATTTCGACAAAATATTAATGCCACTTTCAGTGCCTATCCATAGCTTTCCTTCAGAATCTTCAAATAAGGTATTAATGACATCATTGCTTAATGCAAGATCTTTGGTTTCAGTCGTAATATGAAAAAAATCTTCAGACTGTTCGCGATATAAATTTAGTCCACCGCCGGTGGTTCCAACCCAAAACTGTTGTTTTGAATCGATAAAAATTCGACTTATAGCGTCTGAGCTCAACGAATTAGCCCTGTCATCATCATGATGAAAACTTAAAAATTGATAACCATCAAACCGATGCAATCCTTCATGTGACCCAAACCACATAAAACCATTATCATCTTGCGCAATAGTTCTGACAAACTGGTAGGACATAGGATTGTCGACACCAAAATTTTTAAATAATTTGACTTCTTTGGCAAAAATAGAGGGGCTAACGAAGAAAATGAAAAAGAAGATTAAGTAGTTTTTCATAAAGTTATTCACTTTAGGGGAGTTAGGCATTGCACTATTAAGTTAATAATAGAACAAAAGAACAAGCCACTGAATGATTACAGTGGCTGCTGTTAGAGAGCTATTGTTGTTCGACCCACAGATTTACATCAATTGTGGTATGGTCAGTCCCATCCCAGTTTACTTTCCAAAGCACTGCATCTGACTCAAGGTTGACTTTCCAAAGCACAGCATCTGTTTCGAAATCTACTTTCCAAAGTACTGCATCAGTTGATGCTGTATTTTTCCAAAATTGATTATCTGAGCCATAATTTACTTTCCACAATACCGCACTACCGTCTACTGTACCTTCATTGAGTTTCCAAACATAATCTTCTCCCAATCCTTCGATATAAAAATTACCATCTGAGTCGATGTTGGCAGGTCCTGAAAAGTGTTCATTACCTGCAATGTCTTGTGCAATATCTAATGCTTGATTCGCACATGCTGAAGCCTTACTCGCTAATGCATCAGCCACATTCACCACACCTGAACCTTGTTGAAATACACTATAAGCAAGTTCACCGTTATTATCGAATGCCGTATGGGCACTGTCCATTAATCGACACTTAACTTCGTCAGGAGTTAACGTTGGATCTTGTGTCAACATCAAAGCCACTACACCAGAAACTACGCCAGCAGCTTGTGATGTGCCTGACATTTCAAAATATCGTCCGCCGTCATGAAATTCTGGATGTTCCTGAACTATTTGCGTATCAAAAGCCATTAAACCTGATAAATGACCGCCTGGTGCGACAATTTCTGGTTTAACAAATCCTTCGACTGTCGGGCCCGCCGAACTAAAACTAGCGACTATGTCATCACTTAAATAAGAAGGCGTATAGTTATCAGTCATCGCACCAACGGTAATTATATAAGGTACATTACCTGGAACGCCGATTGTCATAGGGCCAGGACCACTGTTACCAGCAGAAGCAACAACAACAATACCAGCTTGCCATGCTTTCATTACTGCTTGGTTAAGTGGGTCTTCCCAATAGTATGAACGAGCTGGCCCACTGAACGACATGTTCAATACTTTTAGATTGATTTGATCTTTAACCTGTAACGCCCAATCTATGCCGCGAATAACGTCTGCATAGGTCGCCTTGCCTTCGGCATCAAAGGCTTTAATTCCAACTAATGCAGCATTCGGCGCAACACCATAAACTTTACCGTAAACGTCGTAATCTGCATTGCCAGCAATACTGGCGACATGTGTGCCGTGGCCACTTTCTTCATTACTATAATTACTGATATTGTTATTAACCGCATCATAAGTTCCCCAGAACTTATCCCGACCATATAAATCAGTAGATAAACCTGAAGATGTTCCTTCTAATTGATCAAGGCCTGTATCTAAAAAACCAATAGTTACACCATCGCCAAAATTGTAGGCCGAATGAGCAGCAGAAGCTTCAATCAAGTCATTAACGACAGATTTTGGCTGCCATTTACGCTTGCCCCAGGCATTGCCACCAGAAATTTCTACATGATGATTTTGCGTAACCTGAATGTCTAACTGTGCATCTAACTGAGCTAACTGTTCAACATTAAGGGAAACGGCAACAGCATTGATAATAGCTAATTGATGCGTTGGTTGAACGTTTAGCGTTGCTAATTCTGTTTGCAATAATTGATAGTTGTTTGAAGAAATAATGTACGATTGCTTTTGTGCATCTACATTTTTATTAATTGTTGTATGGATGAGCCAAACAGCTAAGCTGATAAGACCTAAAAGTGAGAGTGGTTTTATAATGCTTTTTACAGAAATATTCAAAATTTTATCCCCTTTTCCCGTTACATCTTTTAAAAACGTCAGGGTAATTTAACTTAATGTTTGTAATTTAAATTTAAACAATTGTACATTTAAACAATTTTTAATAATTAGTTACAAAATACACATTTATTGTGAACATAAACTAAACCGGACCCAACCTGTAATAACTTATGAGTATATACATATAACTATAAATCATTAAATGTTGCTAAAATAAAAATATCCAGCTCAAATAATGAACTGGATACCAACTAATTAATAAGACTACTTCCTTGTACTAAAACATATAAATCTAGAAATTAACGGTGGTTTCCGTAGAACAATTACTAGTTCCTTGATCACATACTTTATATGTAAACGAACCAGAAGTTCTAAAGCTGTCGGTATAAGCACCATCGTTTGCTGTTGTTATTCTTAAAGAACCATTACGGATAATATCGACACTTGCAGTAGCGGCACCTGACCAAGTTACGTCAACTTTGTTTTTACCTTTAGCCTTGTATCCTGATGCGTCAGCAGTAATATCGCCACCTTCTACTGGAGGAGGAGTAACACCGCCACCACCACAACCATTAGCGGTTAAGTAATCGCTAGCCGCTTTTGCTTTAACGATACCGTGACCAAAGTAGTCATCGTGACCTGCTGCGCCGTTATCTTCAGCTGTTGATTTTAGTGCATCACGAATTTCTGTACCCGTACAACCGTTATGATTAGACCAAACTAGCGCAGCAATACCAGATACTGCTGGTGTTGCCATTGAAGTACCGCTCATGAAACCGTAATCGCTAATACCAATAGTAATATCAACTGTATTAGCTGCTAATAACGCTGCTCCGTCTTCTTGAGAAGCCCCTACTGCAGGAATGCTAGTTACGTTAGTGTCTCCCAAAGTACCATATAGCATACCAGGTTCGTTATTATATAGAACAGCACCAATACCGCCTGAAAGTTCACAGTTATTCACTTTATCATGGAAAGAAATAACGCCACGCTCTATAACACAAACCATACCGTTTGCGCCTGAGTCAGTAGACTCTGCAGTTCCCATGTTGTAAGTATTACCTGAAACTACCCCTGAGTTCTCCATTGCAGATGAAGCAAAAGCAACGCCATCAGCACTCATTGAAGCGCTAGTTGCCATACCCGCAGGGTAAGTAGATAATGTATCAACACCACCAGCCGTTACTTCAACACAAATAGTGTCGTTCGTCGTTGTCGTCGTTGTGCGATTTTTACCTTTACCTGTTGTCGTTGTCGACGTACAGCTCGGAAATTGCGAGAAATCAGCTATAGCGTTATTATTATCGTTAGCACCAACCATCATTACTGAAGAGTAACCTGCTGGGAATGAACGAACATTGTTACCATCGTTGCCTGCAGCTGCTACAACTAAACCACCAGATTCTGTAAATGCTTTAAAGGCGTTTTCTTCGGTGCTGTTTGCACCACCACCACCTAAACTCATGCTGATGATGTTCGCGCCAGCCCCAGAACAAACGTTTGCTGCATAAGCTAAGTCAGAAGAATATCCCCAACCTGCTTCGTTAAATACTTTTACAATATGCATATCAACGCCAGGTGCCATACCAACAACACCAAAACCGTTATCTGCAGCACCAATGGTACCGGCTACGTGTGTCCCGTGTGGGCCACCGTTTTCATCCCAGTTACCTGTGCCTGAATCATTAGTACCTGTGATATTGTTCCAAATAAAATCTTGGTTAGAGCGATCTAAACCTGAATCGATAACACATACCTTCATACCTGCGCCAGCGTTAAAGTTAACTTGGTCAGCTTGAGATTGAACAACCGCATAAGGAGTAAGTTGAGTTGTAGCAGGGTTGCCTGCAGTATCACTATATACAGAAAGTGGTACACGGCGTTGATCTTCTTCGATCATTTGAATATGTGGGTTATTTAATAAACCTTTAACTTGGCTTAAGTCTTTACCAGCGAATGAAGCAGCGATAAAACCGTTGCCGTCAACTTTTAATTCGCCGCCTAATTTTTTAGCGAGAGCTTTAACAAGGCCTTTTTTACTTTCGTCTACTTTAATAATGTATCGATCATCGGCAGCTTGTGCTGAAAATGCTGCGGTAACGGCTAAAGCAATAATTGATGTCGTAAATTTAGAAGCTTTCATATGTTCTACTCTCTCTTATATGTAGGGACGTTGTTTATATTATTTTTATTATCAACCAACGTTATGTTTTATTGAGCAGTCCTTACTATCTTGATGATGACTTATTTATCTTTGTTAAATCAGTATCGTGCATCTTGCATAATTCGATAATATCAAGTCAGAAAATATTCCCTAGCAAAATAGCGACAGCTTTTCGAACACGCACGACAAAATAAAAACAAAATCTTTTTTTTCATATAGATAACTAAAAAATAAAAACCAACCTGTCGCTTTACTATGAAAAAAAGTCTGTGATTTGCTAGTTAAAAAATCGCAAACAAGCCATTATTTTTAGAGTGGGTTTTCACCCATTAAAGTAATACATAATAAAATACGTTGAAGGTAGCCTAGGCAAACGTTCAAATTAAACGTAAAAATAAACGATGGAGTTTATATCAGATGAGAAATAACAAACGCCTTGCACTCAGTGCAGTAGCCTTATCTATTCTAACCGTAACTAGCGCGGCAAGTTATGCAAGCCAAGCTAAAATTAATAAAGCAAATAAAAGCGGAATGGAATCTGCCCAATCAACAACATTAAGTTTTGCTGATTGGCGTGCACAACAAATGCTCGAAAAGCAGGATTTTACTGATCGTTTAATTGTTAAATATAAAAACAAGAAAAACGGAAAAACAATCCCTCCAGGGTTAGCGAAAAAAGCAGGCTTATCGTTAAAACACGAAAAGATTTTGAAAAATGGTCATCACATTATTTCTTTTGGTAAAGAAAAGAACATTAAAGATGTGAAAACCATGATCAACCGCATGAAAAAGGACTCGTCAATTGAGTTCATTGAACCTGATTACAAACGCTTTTTAATGGCGCAAAATCAACCTTGGGGTATAGCACAAACACAATCAGACCAATTAACTGATAACGACGGCGCAAATATGACCGTGTGTATTATTGATTCTGGTTATGAACAGGCAAACCCTGATTTAAATGCTAACAATGCTTCAGGTACCAATAATTCAGGTACTGGAAATTGGTATCAAAACGGGGGATCTCACGGTACTCACGTAGCAGGTACTATTGCTGGTGTTAATAACAGTGAAGGTGTTGTTGGTATTATGCCAAACATCAATGTAAATCTGCATATTGTTAAAGTATTTAATGAAGCGGGTTGGGGTTATGTTGGCGAGTTAAGTGATGCAGTTGATACTTGTGTAAATAATGGCGCAAAAGTTATTAACATGAGTTTAGGTGGTGCAGGTTCAAGTGTTACTGAGAAAAATGCATTACAAGCAGCTGCAGATTCTGGCGTATTATTAGTTGCCGCTTCAGGTAATGATGGTAATACGACATTATCTTACCCTGCTTCTTATGACGCTGTTATGGCTGTTGGCGCACTTGATAGCAACAATCAACATGCTGAGTTTTCTCAATACACTAGCCAAGTTGAAATATCTGCTCCAGGTGAAGCGGTTTTATCAACCGTTGCTGGCGATGGTCGCTTAGGTTTTATTAATTTAGGTTCAACAACTTATGCTAATGATATCGTGCCACAAACTCATTACATTGAAAGTGGTGGTAGCTTCATCGTAAGCAATGTAGATAGCAGTGCAAACGGTGTTTTAGCAAGTTGTACACTTTCAGGAAGTAGCTACAGCTGTAGTAATGTTGCTGGTAATATTTGTTTAGCAGAACGTAATGACAACCAAAAAGGCAGTAATTACCCCGAAATAAACCCAGCTAAAGCTTGTGCTGATGCAGGTGCCTCTGGTGTTATTGTTTATAGTGACAGTACTCGTCCTGGTTTACAAAATCCATTCTTAGTTGATTCTACTAACGCTGTTTCAGTGCCCAGTGTTTCGGTTAGTCGTGCTCTAGGTCAACAGTTATTAACGCAGTTAGGTAGTGCAGCGACGTTAACGGTTAACGGCTCGCAAAACTATGCTTATTATAATGGTACTTCAATGGCAACACCTCATGTTGCCGGTGTTGCCGCAATAGTTTGGAGTAACAACATTGATTGTAACGCTGATGAAGTACGAAGCGCTTTAAAATCAACGGCTATTGATCTTGATGTTGCGGGTCGCGATGACAAGACAGGCTTTGGCTTAGTACAAGCAAAAGCAGCGTCTGATGCATTAGCTGCAACTTGTGGTGGTAGCGTAACACCACCACCGCCACCAACTGGTGATGATGTATTAAGTAATGGCACGACCAAATCTGGCTTAGCTTCAAGTACTGAACTTAGCTTTACAATGGAAGTTCCAGCGGGTGCAACAGACCTAACCTTTGATATGGCTGGTGGAACTGGTGATGCTGATTTATACGTTAAATTTGGTTCAGCACCTACAAGTAGTAGCTATGACTGTCGTCCTTATGCTGGTGGTAATAGTGAAAGTTGTCCTATTAGTACGGCACAAGCGGGCACTTATTATGTGAAAGTTGTTGCCTACTCAGCTTTCTCTGGTGTTAACTTAACAGGTAGCTTTACTGAACCTGCAACAGGTGGCGGAGCAACTGGTGGCAGTGCATCTTTAACGGATATTAGTGTCGCTCGTCAAGCATGGACTTATTACACCATTGACGTACCAGCTGGCATGGCAACAGTAGACTTCACGATGAGTGGTGGTACTGGTGATGCTGATTTATATATTCGACGTGGCGCACAGCCAACATCATCAACTTATGATTGTCGCCCGTACAAAGGTGGCAATAATGAAGCCTGTTCATTTACCAGCCCTGCAGCAGACACTTGGCATATCGGTATTTACGGCTATTCGGCTGCTAGTGGCGTAAGCTTGGATGTTGTTTATAATCCTTAGAACGTCATAAATTAGCGATTATATTAATAGTAAAAACTAAGGGGGAGCATGATTAATGCTCCCCCTTTTTATTTGCAACAACATATTAGTCAAACTAAAATTTATACTTACAGGTAATGTTGTTGTATAAATTCAATGTACTCTTATTCATCAATGATTTTAAATCCACTTTTTTCAAAGTCTAGACATTCATTTTCATTTGGAAAGGTAAAATAGCTAGCACTCTTTTCTTGTGGCTGAGAACAAAGTAATTCGTCATTTTCAAGTGTTTCAATAGCCGCTAATATATCGGTTGCACCTTGCTTATAAAGCTCAAGCACATGCCATAAATAAGATTTCTCTCTATTAACTAGTGCGGTAGAAGTCTTGATTATTTTTCCTGTATCTATCGAACCATCGTCAATGGTGTGCAGTGTAGTACCTACTTTATTGTCGTTATTTTTCATTGCCCAAAACGTCGCCATCACGCCTTTATACCTAGGTAATATGCCAGAATGCAGATTAATAATGCCTTTGGTAGGAATATTAATAACCTTTTCTTTTAGAATGCCACCAAAGCATATCGAAACAATAAGTTCAGGCGCTAACTCTTTCAAATCATTAATTATCACAGGCGAATTAATTTGCTTGACGTCTCGAATCGCTGAATTTAAAAAGACACTAAAGCCATCAAAATTTTTATAGGTATTGTTATTACTTTTAATCTTAGGAATTAGCGGACTTAGCAATTGGTTAAACAAGTCTTGCTCGAAAAACTTCAGCGTCTTTAATGGCGTTGGTATCACACTGCTTTTGCCTACTTTTGCTGATAACCACAGATGAACCTCATGGTGTTTACAGACCTCTGGTAGCAGTTTATTCAGTGCAAAATTACTCGCTAAATCTTTATTAGCCAAAAATAAAATTTTCATAATTAAGCTCTTTTGCCTATTTTATATTAAGAATACATCATCACTTTGGGCTGACTAAATGTTGTTTAAAAAATTCGTCAATGGCTGTAAAAGCTTTGTGTCGATTACGCTGAATAGACAAATAGTGGTCGCCGTCTGCCAATTCAATATATTCAACTGGCTTATTTAAGTCTAATAGCTTTTGGTAAAATCTTTGGCTTTGACGAACATTAACCACGGTATCGCTGGCACCATGGAGTAATAACATAGGTATATTAATTCGCTTGGCCTAATAAAAGGGCGAACGGGCAATTAAATTGTCAACATCTTTACCCATTTGGTGTTCTACAAATTTCTTATTAGTGTAGTAACGACTCTTAAAAACAATATTTCGAAGGTCGCTCACTCCGGCAAAACTGACGGTGCACATAAATAAGTCAGGTGTTTTTACCGCTGCCATGGCCGCCGCATAACCACCATAACTTGCGCCAACAACATACATTAGTATTTGCTAATTTAATAAAACCTAATGTAATCTGCTGTAATACTAATTTAATCATACCAATCTCACGGAGTTACCATGATTAAGAACGATGCATTAAGACTAATAGCAGGCACAATGATACTTATTTCACTTATTTTAACCGTAACATTATCAATAAACTGGTTATGGTTTACTGCTTTTATTGCGGTCAACTTAATACAGTCATCATTAACTAAATGGTGCCCTATGATGGTTTTATTAGAAAAAATTGGCCTAAAAGATTAACCAAATATTTTATTCTAGCAACAAACTCAGCGAATATTCTGAACCATCCTTATTAAGGAGTATTAAATGCAATTACTCCCTTTGGGCTTATTCATTAATGCTTTAGTTTAGTGTGCCAACAGCCAGAAATTTGTATCCTTCTATGGCGATTAACTGATCGCCTATTTTATCTGCTGGTCAGTCTGTCTTAACCGTTAATATATCAATATTTCATACTTTTAATGTATCAGAAAAAATTAATAAGATTACTCTTTATAATCGAGTTATTTTTTCGTTTAGGTTGTAGTTTTTATCGGTAACAATAGCTTCCAATACCTCTATTCGACTTAATTGGTCACCCAGTGTTTTATTAACCGCTGCCGCGACTTCTGTCTCTAAATTAGCTTTTTCTAATCTCAACGCTTCGACTTCTAATTCTTTTATTTTCTTTTTATTGGTACTTAATACCAAAATAATTAAAAAACTCACTAAAAAAATCACAGCGATACTTAAAAATACCCAAAGGTTTATATTCATGGCTAGGTTGTCTCATTATTCATTAAATAAAAATGCTATCTTGCAAAGTTTATTCCTTATATATTTTATCATTATTTCAATCACTTAAAAAACAACAATTTGAAAGTATAGCTATATTGGCTAAGCTTTAGTGAAGATTACTATTATTTCGCAGTATCCCTTTGGCGATACATTTTAATCAGTTCACCTTATAACGATTAAGCTGTCTGCTATAGCACCACTAACTTAGCAGGATTAAAGCCCATTAAATATTTATAATTTCACCATGAGATTTATTCCCTCAACTAGCTATATTCTGCTATGTTTATTGTAAGATCACCGATTGAAAAGAAAGTAAAATGACTCTACGTTGTAAAATAAAGCTATGCTTTATTAATATCCTTCTTATTACATCATGGCCACTCATCGCTAATACCTACAAGGTAATTTCTTACGATCCTGCCAATTCTCCACACAATATCTCTACTATAGATCAACAAGGCAAGGCTACAATATCAGGAATATTTGCCGACATATTTCATCAAATAGGAGAAATTACCGGCGATACTTTTATAATGGTTAAAATGCCTGCCGCTAGAGCTATGCTTGAATTTGATCTTGGCCGTGTTGATATTGAACCCGGAATCAACCCTATTTGGCGCGGTAATTCAAAAGAAATAGGTTTGTATTCCATCGCCTATGAACGTGTTGAGGAAGTGATTGTTTTTCGCTCTGGTGATGAATTTGAAGTAAAAGGACCAAGAGATTTATTTGGACACAAAGTAGGCATAGTTAGAGGCTTCACTTATCCTAGGTTTGAGGCATCATTTACCAATAATGACATCAACAAAGTATTAAATAAATCAGAAAGTTTGCTCATTAAGCAATTATTGGCTGAACGCGTTGACCAAATTTTTATCAGTAAATCCTCAATACAATATATGAAAAGACACCTTCCAACTTTAAGTAATATTGTCGTTGGAGACGTGGTAAGCTCGGTAGAAGTTATGATGCGTGTACACCCAAAAAAACTTGAACTTTTACCAAGGCTAAATAAAGCATTACAACAAATGATTGATAATAAAAGCATTGATAAAATAATTGCTAAATACCAATAAATAGTTAGCCACATTGTTAAAAACAGCTAATATTCATCAAATTGTACGTGTTATAAATCAATAGCGTAATATCTGAATAAACAAGCGTTATTGACATGATTTGGTTAACCTGTTGTAGTTAACATTCTACTTAAAATAAATCACCTTAATCATAATTAAAAAGGAATAGATATGCTTAGCTATGCCACCATCGGTGTAACCGATTTAGAAAAATCAGAAGCCTTTTATAATGAACTCTTGGCACCTATAGGCGCTAAAACGTTAATAAAAATGGAGCGCATTATATTTATTGGTAAAAGTATGAAAGAGCCTATGCTCGCTATTTGTGTACCTTATAACGAAGCGCCTCAAAACTGTGGTAACGGCAATATGCTTGCTATTGCGCCGGGCTCAAAAGAGCAGTGTGATGAAATGTATCATAAAGCCATTGCCTTAGGTGCGACTTGTGATGGAGAACCAGGGCAGCGTATACCCAACGTATTTTATGGTGCTTACTTTCGTGATTTAGATGGTAACAAAATCGTTTTTAATCATTTTGGTTAATTACCAGTATTCAGGCATAGCCTTGCGTTATGCTTGAATATGACTTTATCATGACACCTTTCCCACGTATCATTTAACATAACTCTCGATAATAAATGATTATATTACTAACAATTATAGGAAACTGTAACAATTGAATCAATTGACTAAAAAGCGCATAGGATGTCCTTATTGTGGCGAAACAATTAAAGTACTCATCGATTCAGCCGACGTAGACCAGCAGTATATTGAAGATTGCCAAGTTTGCTGTAAACCGATAATTTTTTTAGTTTCAGAAAGCATGGACGGTGATCTTGATGTTAATGTTTACAGCGAAGATGATGCGTTTTAATACCAATTTAGAAAATCTCCTACCGTTTCCCCTTAGCTAAACGCAGATTCAATCAACATTATTAACAAGGATATTATTGTTCTTTATTGATTTTTGCACCGCTATTGAAAACTAGTGTTATTAAAAGCCCACTATTTTTGTGAGCTGTCTTCGTATAGAATCGGCCTTATAATTTCTACACCTTGACGTTGTCCCAAGTCGGCCAGTCAAAATAGTGAAGTTAACTAGCAACATCTTCTTATTCCTTTCTAAAATGATATAAAAAATGAATGATTTAACTATAGCAACTCACAACGGTAATTTTCATGCAGATGACGTGTTTAGTATCGCTGCTCTTAAGCACATTTTTCCTAACTTTAACCTCATACGCACGCGTAATTTAGAGATTATCGGTAAAGCAGATATTGTTATTGATGTTGGTGGTGAATATAACGCAGATGCAGGTCGATTCGATCACCATCAGCGTGGTGGTGCCGGTGAGCGCGAAAATGGAATTCCTTATTCTTCATTTGGCTTGGTTTGGCAGAAATATGGCTTAGAAATATGTCAGGGCAACCAAGACGTAGCAAACGCTGTTGATGCAGGGCTAGTTTCAACAATTGACGCTATTGATTGTGGCTATACCGAAGGCGCTTCTAAAGGTATAAACCAAGGGATTAGCCTTAGCCAAACGATTTCAATGTTCAACCCTACTTGGCAAGAAGATAGTCACTTTGATAACTGTTTTGATGAGGCGGTTGAGTTTGCGACACGTATTTTGACACGGTTTATAGCCTCTGCAAATGGCGGAATTAGTGCAAAAGAAATTGTTGCTAAAGCGATTGAGAATGCAGAAGATCCCAGAGTGATTGTTTTAGATAAATACACGCCATGGAAAAGAACCGTTCATGCTTTGTCTGCACAAGCTTTATATATGGTTTATCCTTCTGGCTCTGGTCCTTGGAGAATTCAAACAGTGCCTGTTGAACCGGGTTCATTCGAAGATAGAAAATCACTACCTCAAGCATGGGCTGGCTTATCTGATGATGCGCTAAAAGCCGTAACCGGTATTGATGATGCAATGTTCTGTCATAATGGCCTGTTTATAGCCGGAGCAGAAACTTTTGAAAGTACTATGAAAATGGCCGCTATTGCATTGCAAGAAGAAGAATAGAAAAACCAAATGTTTTGTAGCTTAAATAGCCTGTTTATAGCCGGAGCAGAGACTTTTGAAAGTACCATAAAAATGGCCGCTATTGCATTGCAAGAAGAAGAATAACAATAGAAAAACCAAATGTTTTGTAGCTTAAATAGCCTGTTTATAGCCGGAGCAGAGACTTTTGAAAGTACCATGAAAATGGCCGCTATTGCATTGCAAGAATAATAATAACAATAGAAAAACCAAATGTTTTGTAGCTTAAATAGCCTGTTTATAGCCGGAGCAGAGACTTTTGAAAGTACTATGAAAATGGCCGCTATTGCATTGCAAGAAGAAGAATAGAAAAACCAAATGTTTTGTAGCTTAAATAGCCTGTTTATAGCCGGAGCAGAGTCTTTTGAAAGTACTATAAAAATGGCTGCTATTGCATTACAAGAAGAATAAAAAAATCGCATTGTTCGCACTGTAAAAATCACGTGACGATTCTATGGCTGATTTCACCTCAGTGATATCAGCCATAAACCAAACGTTCTGCCACAAAAACTTATGATTTAACTATAGCAATACTGCACGCTATAAAGACAAGAGTATAAATATCGTTATGTCAAAATCTTAATTATTGCTTAAGTACCGCTATTTGTTTTAGCATTTCAGTTTCTAATCGTCCTATTAATGCCGTAAACCTTGGCTGTTGCGCTAAATTGATAAAATAAGGTGATTGTAATAAGTTAGCACGCCAATTATATAAATAACCATTATCAATGGCAGCTTCGAGATACTTAATGGTCTGCTCATCGTTATTTTCGAGTGAGCTACTGATAGCAAGGTTCATGTATTCAATACCCAACAAGCGTGCTTGACCTGTTAAATAAAAAGACTTATCTCGTCCCTTTACCCTATCAACAAGCTTTTCAACTTTAGCTAACTGACCTTGTGCTTTATAAACACGGGCAAGTAGCAAAATGCCATTTACATTTTCTATAGCATCCAATGTTGCGGGGGCGATTGATTAACCCATTCATTTATCCCAGGGATATGTAGGTTAATCAATGCCTCTGCATCGTCAAACTTTTTCTGCTTGAGTAATAAATATACGGCACCAGTAATGAAGCGCTCTTTCAGTTGTTTACTGGGATATACCGTATTAGCATCAGCGACGGTATCGTTAATGAGTATTAACGCTTTAGCGGTTTGCCCAAAACAAATAAGACTGTTCACTTTTTGATTGATAATTTCAGCGTTATTGGCATTAATAGACATTGCTTTTTCTGCATATTCAAGAGACTTAACACCAGATCCCAAAGATAAATAGTAGATCGAAAGTGCTTGAGGAAAATAAGGGTCGTTAGGGTCTAACCTTGCACCATTTTCAGCGAGCTTAATAGCATCAACAATTTGCCCCATATGTTGTGCATATATTTGTCCTAAATAAAAAGGATAAAAAGTATTCTTCGGGTTAACCATAATAGCTTGCTTAAGCGTTTGTTCCACTTCTGAATATTTTTGTAATGTTTGTACTAAATATACTGCAAAAAAATACGGTAAATCAGCATTTAGTGGGTCAACTTTTTGAGCCCTTTTAAATAAAGCCCTGGCGTTATCTTCTCCCATTTCAGCACCATTTGATTGTGCGTGCCTTATGATGATGTCGACATTATTAGGATTTAGCCAATAAGCTTCTTTTGCATACTGATTACGTAACTTACGATCTGTTTTTATAATTAATGACCGAACAAAATAAGCTTCAGCAGAGTTTAGATTAATGCTAAGTACTTCTTTAATTAACGTTTCTGCCTTATCAAGTATTAGCCAATCAAAGCGGCTACCCGTAATAATTTGACGAGCATATATTTCAGCCAATTTAATGCGCGCCATCAAAAATTCAGGGGCAATGTCTGTTGCTAACTCAAGAGCTGCTGCGGTATTGTCTAAACTTTCAAAGGTATAAGTATGAAGTCCCCACAAACCTTGCAGATATAAATCATAAGCTTTAGGGTTAATCGTTTGCGCAGAAGATACTGTCTTAACTAATGATATGCCTAAGGTTTCCTTTCGTGCATCGACAATTTCTGCTGATATTTCATCTTGTACTTGAAAGATGTCATCAAGCTCGCGATCATATGACTCAGACCACAAGTGCTTATCTGTATCAGCATTGATGAGCTGAGCAGTTATGCGCACTCTTACACCCAACTTTCTCACACTGCCTTCGAGTACGTTTTTACACCTAAGATTTTAGCAACTTCCGAAATATTAATCTTGGTATCTTTATAGGCAAACGCTGATGAACGCGAGGTTACTTGTAGTTTCGGTATTTTTGCTAATACATTTAATATTTCTTCTGAAATACCATCTGAAAAGTATTCTTGTTCTTTATCAGAAGACATATTTACAAAAGGAAGAACGGCAATAGAAGTTCCCTTTGGCTCTGATATTAATGGATTATTTGCATTAACTTTAATGGAAGCTTGGGCAATAACTTCAGCTTGTTCTGTTGGCAATACTGAAGCCGTTGGTGATTGAAAACGACTCTCATAAATAAAGTAGATCAAGGCAATTGCCATAAGGTCAATAATGATAAAATCTAATTTACGACCTGTTAGAGCAGCAGTGGAATCTCCAGATGATATCGCGGATTCAAGCTTGATACCGTCGAGGGTTATTTAAAACGCCCAAGCAAAAAAAAGAGCAAAAGGAAAACCAATAAGACCAAAGAAAAATACCGCAGTATTTATCCAATTAGGCAAGTGTAATGCTGGAACAGCAATTGAGGTAATTTTAACAACAACCCAAGCAAGTACAAGGTAGGCAATCCCAACCTTGAAAACATTTCGCCTTTTCAGTTCTGATATCAAAGATTCAGCCACATTTAATCCATAAATATGTTTATTTTTTAGCCATGTATAATCAATGTAATGCTATTAATGACTTAAATCAAACTTGAGAGGTTTAATAAGCCAATTTGCTGAATATAAAATATGACATAAAAAGAACGCCTGCAGAGTGCAAATAGTTATCAGTTACTACCACTTACCGTTACCGGATGACAAACTGTTATCAAATACATTAAATGCACCGTTTCCATTGCCAAAGCCAGGTTAGAGGGTGTAATAGCCTTACCTAAATCATTTAAACGTAAAGAGAGTGCTAAAGGCATAGAAACAATAGAAAATGGCGTAGCTCTTATAGAAAGGCGATGTAATTTAACTCAAGGTTACGGCATGACCAAACCTATGGTTGCCAGAGAAATTACCGCAAAGGCAAATCACTGGAAGGCTGATATAAGTTTGCAGACCTAAATAAACGCCAGAGCAATTCTTGCTTAAACAGCATTCATTAAAATGAGCTTTATAGCAATTATCATCAATATGAACCCTGCGACTTTATCTATTTTTTGTTTGTGACGATTGAAACGAGGCATTATATTAGGGTGTGATAACAATAACGCCACACCGCTGTACCAAATAAAATGAGCCAACATAATAATTACCCCATAACCTACTTGCATTATTAGCGGAGTATCTACAGAAACAACTTGCGTAAAAATACTTAAGAAGAAGATAGATGTTTTCGGATTTAATATATTGCAGGTAAAGCCTCGACGCATCGCATTTAAGGGCGACATTACTGCTGTTTGATTGTTGTGATCATTATTTAATAAATCACGTGTTGTTAATAACTGCCAGGCAATATAAATAAGGTAAGCCGCTCCTAGATATTTGATTGTCGCAAATAACCAGGCCGAGTTTGCAATCAAAACCGCTAATCCTGCAATCGAGTAGCTAGCATGTATACAAACCGATAAACACATACCTAAACTCATATATAACCCCGATAAACGACCATTATAGATACTCGTGCGAGTCACCATGACAAAATCTGCACCAGGTAACATTGCCATAAAAACAGCGATGGTGCTTACCGCAATAATTTCTGTCATGTAAGTACTTATTAACAACTCCATATTTCTCTCTCATCATTTAAAATAGTCTCATAGCAACTCACTTGTTACTGTGCAGCTATGTTAATCTATGAGAAATTTAAAACAATACACCTATTTGTAAAAGGACTTGTGCTTGATGGACACAAATAAACTGATCCCCTTATTATCTGATATGGCTATTTTGGTAACTGTCGTTGAGCAGGGCAACTTTAGTAAAGCGGCAATAAAACTTGGGGTAACACCTTCAGCGGTAAGTCGCCAAATTAGCCGATTAGAAGATGCTTTAGGCATAAAGCTATTACAACGCACTACACGGCAACTAGCGTTAACAGAGTCTGGAACATTAACCTTTAATTATTGTAAACAGATGATAGAGTCTGCAGAGCAAGCCGTTAATGCCAGTAGCTCGACAACATCGACAGTTAGTGGCTTGCTGAGAGTGGCAGCACCAAAATCACTCGCCAATCGCGTATTGCGACCACTGTTTGTTGAGTTTTTAAAGTGCTACCCTGATATTCAATTGCATTTAAAAGTAACCGACCGGATTTTAGACCCTATTCATGACGGTGTTGATTTCTTAATTCATATCAATGACAGCCCGATTGAAGCTTTGGTCAACGTTAAAATTGGTCGCAGTGAACAAGTGTTATGTGCCAGTCCTGATTTTCTCGCTAACCATCCGCTGCCAAAACACCCCGACGATTTAAAAGATTTACCCTGCCTTTGCTTAGGTGAAAATATGTCCGATAGCCGTTGGCGATTTAGTCAAAAAAATCAACAAACAACCGTACAAGTCACTGGTTCATATTTACTTAACCACAGTGAAATGCGTCGAGACGCTATTGAACAGGGCTTTGGTATCGGCTCTCTGCCTGATTATATCGCGCAACAGGGCATTAGCAGTGGCAAGCTCATTCCACTTTTGGAAGATTGGCGGTTACAAGGTAATTACCAAGGTGATATTTGTTTGCAGTATGTACAAAGTAAATATTTACCCAATAAGAACCGCATTTTTATCGATTTTATGAAACAAAAGTTACGAGGAATTCAGCACAACTAGTGAGGCGTTAAACCATTAATTTATAGACACTCACGGTAAAAAGCTAAAAATATGATAAACATACTCCAATATTTATGGAGTCCTCACCTATAAGAAATATTTTGACAATATATTTGTGTGTTAAAGAAAGGTGCAGTCAATTTTCTCCCAAAATAACAATTTTTCGGCAAGGTTATTCACCCAAAGTCTTGGGTTAATAATTCACACCTGTTTTTAATGTCTTCAAGCAAAGAGTTTATTGCAATGGCTTAAGCTATGTCGTCGCTTTAATTGCTGATGCTCGCAGTAATCACTCAGCACATCTTCATGGCCGATAGCACCATGAAATCGTGTTCTAAATTCGGTGGTGATCATTAACTGTGGATCTTCACTAATAATGAGAATTCTCGTTCAGGATTTTCTTGGCTGTAACTAGATTGAGTTAAATCAATTGAAAAATTTACGTCAAAAGTCGTGAGAAAACTATAAAAAACATCACAAAAAATAAGAAAATTTAAAAACCTCCTAAGCTATGTACTGAATGGTCACTTATAGCCAAAAGCGGACATTAAGCCTTTACAAATTCAGGAGCATATTTAGGGCAATATTAGCCAAAATTTACTGCTCACTTGTAGGGCAAGTTTAAGCTCATAGCTGCCTGTGGCAGTTTTATCTCAGAATGCTAAATTTTCCACAAAGCGGTCTAAGTTTTTGGAGTGAAATCCTTTTAAAATGTCCCCTCTAAAGTGATAAATCAGGCATCAATATTTTAAATATTTATTCAATAATTAAACGTAATTAATTTGGCCTATCGATTAGTCCGTTTGAACTGTCGGTGAGTAAGCCAACAGAAGCCTAAGCCTAGCAATATAAAAGGGATCGCTATATAAGGCTGTTGCTGCTTAACCTCGATGAAATTAGCATAAATTTTATCGTATTCCATAAGTAATTGCCCATCCATCGATAATTCAAACACATAGTGATAAGATTCATCTGAGAACATAGGACTATGTGAATCATTATGGTCTGCACGGATTGTAATGACTTGATCGTTGATCTTAGCCTCAAGAACTTTGCTTGGTTTATCATAATGGGTAACTTTGTATATTATAGTGTTGCCTTCAAGTTGAAACTGTAAACCATTTTCGTAAACATAATAGACTTTTGCTTTACCTGTTAATTCACTCAAAGCATCATAAGCGGGCAAACCATAGTTGTCAGATGCAGTCCAATTAGGCCACAAAACTATTAGACCAATACCAATAAATACAGAGCAAGACAACATTGAACTTATATAAGTTAAAATACCCATTTTGACTTCAACATCTTTAGCCTCTTTAACGCTCACCTCCATATTTTTTTGAGAATCAAGAAAGTGTTGCCCACGTTTACATGAGCTTTCTGAGCTATGCCAGATGATTAAAGACAGACCGATAAAACCAATGAACCATAAAAATCCTGGCCAAACTAAATGAAGCCAATCAATGCTACTATCGGCAAAAAAGTAGGGGTATACCAAAGTAAGAAGCAAGTATAATAGGTAAAAACTCACACTGGCCTTAGTTACAAAGAAGGTCTTACCTTTGGTACGCTTTTGCTTCCAAATTTCCACATGAAGTTTGCAGTTTTTGCAATAGCCTTGCCAGCCGCCATCGGTAAACCAATCCTTAGGGATCATCCCTTGTATATAAATCATCCAAATGGATTTGTTGCTCATACTATAGAAATACTTTGCAACAAATGCATTAAGCAACCACCCAAATATGTAACCTGCAAGCATTAAAACTGCCAACATCCAATCACCTGGTTCCATAAAGGCAGGCACCAGCATTAAGCCTATAGATGCGAACATGCAGCCAAAGGGTAAAATAGCCAAACCGAATTTGTATTTGTCTTTAAGCAGTGGGGTTATGTCGGTATTTAGGGGCAAAGCTTCCATATAAACGTTTTAAATTTAGTGAGTTACTTAGTATCAATATAACAATCCCTTATCTTTAAAGAAACCTTATTAAACTTTTTAACTTTGTTTAAAGAGGAATGGGGTTTACTGAATACTATTTGTTATTAGCAATTGCTCATATCTAATATTTGAAGAAAGTGAAAAAGGTACGTAATCTAAATGACCGCAATGGTGGCTTAGTTGCCTGTCAGAATAAAGGTAAACCTCTGTTTATGTGATGTCTAAAACAACCTAAGAAACTATTGATGTTAACGTCTGCTTTCGTATCAGAGGAGACCTTTTTGGTGCTGATTTAGGGTGTTAAGAAAGGTCTCTTTTGTCGCAAAAGCGGCGGTGACCAAAATTAATTTACTGGGATTTGGTTAATCAGTTTTAGCTAATGCTAATATTATTAGTCGGTTAAGACATAGCTGATTAGATGGAAATTTCATTACTTTGTTAGAAAGTTGCCCAAAACGTTAGCTTTTATGGGTGAGTCGTTCAGTGATCTGTCTATAAAATAGACAAATCTGCTTCATTATCAGCAATGTCTAATGGGCATGTTTACGAGCTAAACGCTTTAAGTTATTGATGGCTTTTGACGATGTTGTGTATGCTAATACAATTTCTCGAGTGAGTTGTAAGCCGACAATTGGCCTAAATACCACGTCACTGCGTTTAATAATTTCACTGTGTGCGGGTAAAAATGCGCAGCCTAAACCAGCATGTACCAAGCCAAGTGCATAATCTATGGTGGTGATTTTTGCTCGTACGTCGAGACTAATACCGGCGATGGCTAAAGTGTCTTGTAGGTGATCCCAAGCACTGCAAGGCATGCGCTGAATAAAAGGTAAGCCATCTAACTGCTGAATTGTGACGGTATCTTCGAGGGCAAATATATGATCATAAGGTACGGCAAGTAAATAATCTTCATGCCACATGTCTATATACTGCTCATTTTCCTGTAATTCATCTTTTAGAATAATACGTGCATCAACATTTTCAGTATGTGGCACTAAAGTCAATTCGACAGAAGGGTTTGCTGAGGTGAATTCTTTTAATAATAAGCTCATACGTTCAACACCTAAGCCGCGGGTAACGCCTAAGTTAAAAGGTTGCTTATGGGTTTTTTCTGAAAAAACGTTTTTTATTGCGCCTGCTTGCCCTAACAGCTGTTTGGCCAATGGAAATAATTTTTTACCTTGCTCTGAAGGCGTTACACCACGTGCATGACGAATAAAAAGTTTCACTTTCAGTTGTTCCTCAAGTTGTGCTATTGCTGCAGATATTGAAGGCTGGGCGATAAAACACGCTTTTGCAGCAGCACTAAAACTTTTTAACTCATAAACTGAAATAAAATAATTGAGTGATTTTAAATCCATAATAAACTTAGTTAACTTAGTTATAGCTTTAAACTATATCAGTTAAAGGAAAATAATATTTTAACTTTGGCTAGTATTTGCTTATTATTTTTGCACTTAATTATTTCTCAGCTTAGCAGGTAATTTCATGTCTCATTCAAGCAGTGCAAACCGTCCCTCGTTTAAATGGCAAGATCCACTTTTATTGGAATCTTTATTGTCTGAAGAGGAGCGAATGATCCGTGACAGTGCTCATCAATATTGCCAAGAAAAATTAATGCCAAGAATATTAATGGCTAACCGAAATGAAGAGTTTGATGTTGAAATTATGCGCGAACTAGGTGCGCTGGGCTTATTAGGCGCTACATTACCTGAAAAATATGGCTGTGCAGGCGTGAATTATGTTACTTACGGCTTAATTGCACGAGAAGTTGAACGTGTAGATAGTGGTTATCGCAGTGCGATGAGCGTGCAATCATCTCTAGTTATGCATCCAATATATGCTTACGGCAGTGAAGAGCAACGGATGAAATATTTACCTAAACTAGCATCTGGTGAATACATTGGTTGTTTCGGTTTAACTGAGCCTAATTCAGGCTCAGATCCAGGTAGCTTAACTACACATGCTACTGCGGTTGATGGCGGTTATCGCATTACGGGTAATAAAATGTGGATCACGAACTCTCCCGTTGCAGATATTTTTGTGGTTTGGGCCAAACTTGATGGCGTGATTCGTGGTTTTGTTTTAGAAAAAGGCATGGAAGGTTTAAGTGCACCAAAAATTGAAGGTAAATTTTCGTTACGAGCATCCATTACCGGTGAAATCGTTATGGATAACGTTTTTGTACCTAGCGATAATATGTTACCAAATGTTAAGGGTTTATCTGGCCCATTTGGTTGTTTAAACAAAGCACGCTATGGCATTGCTTGGGGCGCTTTAGGTGCTGCAGAATTTTGTTGGCATGGTGCTCGACAATACACACTAGACCGTGAACAATTTGGTCGTCCTTTGGCAGCAACACAGTTAATTCAGAAAAAATTAGCCGATATGCAAACTGATATCACCACGGGTTTATTAGCTTGCTTACAAGTGGGGCGTTTAATGGATTCGGATCAATTAGCACCCGAAGCTATTTCGCTAATCAAACGTAATTCATGTGGTAAAGCATTAGAAATTGCTCGCACGGCTCGTGATATGCACGGTGGTAACGGTATTGCCGATGAGTATCATATTATTCGCCATATGATGAACCTTGAAGCGGTTAATACTTATGAGGGTACTCATGATGTGCATGCCCTGATACTAGGTAGAGCACAAACTGGCTTACAAGCATTTTACTAAAACACTGATTAAGGCGTATTTAATACGCCTTTTATTTACGCTTTTTTTGATGCTTCATATAGCCCTATCGCATTAGTTTTAAAACACAATAATAATAATTCCTAGTGGAGATATCATGTCTGATCGTAATCAGCTGGTGAAAGAAAATTTTATTAACTTTGTTCGCGCCCAAACCTTACCTGAATCAACTTGTACTTTAACTCCTAGTGATGTTGGATTAAGTTCAGCTGAAGTTATTGATCTATTTGAAACCCAAGTAATGAGTCGCCACCTTGATTTGCAATCACGTGTGATGCAGAAAAAAGGTCAAAGTTTTTATACTATTGGTAGCTCAGGTCATGAGGGTAATGCTGCTTATGCCAAGGCATTTCGTCCGACAGATATGGCATTTTTGCATTATCGCAGTGGCGCGTTTGTTATTCAGCGCAGTAAGCAAGTACCAGGACAAACGATTTTATATGACATGCTATTGTCATTTGCGGCATCAAAAGATGACCCTATCTCTGGCGGTCGTCATAAAGTGCTTGGCAGTAAAGCGCTCGCTATTCCGCCACAAACTAGCACCATAGCGTCGCATTTGCCTAAAGCGATGGGCGCTGCATACAGCATTCCGTTAGCAAAACGTTTAGCGCATAAAGGAGAAATACCAGACGATGGCGTCATTATTTGTAATTTTGGTGATGCTTCATCGAATCACTCAACCACACAAGGGGCAATTAACAGCACAGCTTGGGCGGCTTATCAGTCTATTCCTATGCCAATTGTTTTTGTCTGTGAAGATAATGGTATTGGTATTTCAACGGTTACACCGGAAGGCTGGATCGCCGCTAATTATGAAAATAGAGCCGGTTTAACTTATCTCTATTGTGATGGCTTGAATATTTTAGATACCTATAAAACTGCCAAAGAAGCAGAACGAATTGCTCGAGAATTGCGTAAACCCGTGTTTTTACATATCCGCACTGTGCGTATTCTGGGGCATGCGGGCTCTGATGCTGAGTTTGTTTACCGTGATATTGCTGACATTACGGCAACAGAGTTTCAAGACCCTTTATTACACACCGCGCGCATTATTTTAGAAAACAATATCTTAACGGCTGAAGAGCTGATCGATATTTATCAAAACGTTGAAAAGCGCATTGAAGTTATTGCTGAAAATGCCGCTAGCAAAGAAAAACTGGCCAGTGCAGATGCCGTAATGGCAAGCATTATACCTAGTCTGACTAAAGCACGTAGTTCAGTGTTAGTTAGCGATAAAGCTCGCGCAGAAATTTTTAAACATGAGAAACATAACCTGCCTAAAAAACAGCATTTAGCAAAATTGATTAACTGGGCATTGATGGACTTAATGGCTGAATATCCCAGTATTGTTATGTGCGGTGAAGATATTGGCAAAAAAGGCGGCGTTTATAACGTTACGGCAAAGTTATGTCAACGGTTTGGCAAAAGCCGGGTGATTAATACCTTGCTAGATGAGCAAACGATTTTAGGTACCGCTATTGGTTTAGCGCACAACGGTTTTCTACCTATCCCTGAAATTCAATTTTTAGCTTATGTGCACAACGCTGAAGATCAAATTCGTGGCGAAGCGGCGACATTACCGTTTTTCTCAAATGGGCAATTTACTAATCCCATGGTGATCCGCATTGCGGGTTTGGCCTACCAAAAAGGTTTTGGTGGTCATTTTCATAATGATAACTCTTTTGCCGTTTTTCGCGATATTCCAGGATTAATCATCGCTTGTCCGTCAAATGGTGCCGATGCAGTTGAAATGATGCGCGCCAGTGTACGTTTAGCACAAGAGCAACAACGTATGGTGATATTTTTAGAGCCAATAGCGCTTTACATGGCGAAAGACTTACACCAAGAAGGTGATGGTTTATGGACCTTTGAGTATCAGCCTCCTGAATTGGCAGACAGCAGTATCGATTTAGGCGTTAAGGTTGCTGGCTCAGGCAAACAACTGTGTATCTTAACGTATGGCAATGGCAATTATTTATCGCGCCAAGCACAAGCAAAATTAGCAGAGCAGGGAATTGATGCACGTGTTGTTGATTTACGTTGGTTAGCACCATTAGATGAAAAAGGTATTTTGGCGCAAGTGAATGATTGTGAGCATGTGCTTATTGTTGATGAATGTCGTCAAACGGGCTCAATTAGTGAAGCGCTAGTGACTTTAATTCATGAGAAAACAAGTGAATGCCCCAAAATAAAACGCGTTACCGCAAGTGATAGCTTTATTCCTCTAGGCGCTGCAGCCTATGAGGTATTACCATCGGTTAAGAATATTGTCGATGCTGCGAAGGAGATTTGCCAATGAGTTCGTCAATAAAAAATACCGATAAATCACCAGTAAAAGCCATGAATAAGAAAAAGCAAAGAGTGGTAATTATTTGCCCTGGCCGAGGTACATACAATAAAGAAGAACTAGGGTATTTACAGCGTTTTCATAGTGATAAAACAGAAATAGTTTCATTAATTGATGATTTTCGTGACAGTCAAGGGCAAATGAAAGTTTCTGAACTTGATGGTATGGAAAATTACAGCATGCCTACCCATACTGCCGGTGAAAATGCTTCGGCACTTATTTATGCTTGTGCATTATCAGATTATCAAGCCATTAATAAAGACGAGTTTGATATTGTCGCGGTTACTGGCAACTCTATGGGTTGGTATATAGCATTAGCGGTTGCTGGCGCATTAAAACCCAAACAAGCTATTAAGCTAATTAATACCATGGGTTCGATGATGACAAAAGGTGTGATTGGTGGACAAATGATTTATCCAATCATTAACGATGAGTGGAATATTGAGCGAGAACAAGAACACCAGGTTATGCAATGGTTAGCACAAGCAAATCAACAAAGAGATTGTGAAGTTTATGTCTCGATTAATTTAGGTGGTTATATAGTTTTTGGTGGTAACAAGGCCGGTTTGAAAGCGTTAGAAGCGTTACTGCCTGTGGTGCAAGACCGTTATCCAATGAATTTATTTAACCATGCAGCTTTTCATACACCGCTGCTAAGTGATGTTTCAAAACGGGCGGTGGAACTATTGCCCGCACAACTGTTTAATGCCCCTGAAATACCGTTAATTGATGGCTTAGGCAAAGTTTGGCAACCTTATAGTTGCGATGTTGAGCAATTACATAACTACACGCTTAAGACACAAGTGGTAGAGCCTTATAACTTTTCAAAAGCGATCGAGGTAGCCATTAAAGAGTTTGCGCCCGATAAGCTTATTATTTTGGGCCCAGGTGCTACCTTAGGTGGTGCAGTGGCGCAGAGTTTGATCAGCCATCATTGGCTTAATTTACAAAGCAAAGCTAATTTTATAGCGCAGCAAAAGGAGAACCCTTTTATACTCGCCATGGGATTATTAGAGCAACGTAAAAAGGTCGTATTATAAGTTTAAAATAACAACTAAACATTCTTGTATAAAACTAACTCAAGTTTCGTGATTCAAATATAATAAAAAATGATAATAATTTTAAATTATACGATGTCTCAATGTGGTAAATACTGGTTAACTAGACAACGTAAAAAACCAAAAGAGACATCGAATGGATTCTGTGACAAACATCTTAAACTTATCATCACTAACGGCTGACCTATTTGAACAAGCAAACCTTAAGATCGACAATACTTTCAATTCAACATCTAAGAGCACTGGCTTTAATATAATGTAAGTTTTCTTAGCGCTCAGGCAAATCTGCTGATAACGTTGTTTATCTGTTGATGCTTTGGCTAAAAGTAGACTCTGTTAGACTGTTTTCAATAAATACTTTATTAAGTTTTCCGCAACAAAAAAGACGCCTTATATGACCTACCAACCGCGAACTGTCAGTTTCCTACTGTGATGATATTTTGGTATTGCAGTCAGGAAAGTCGGCATTGTTGACGTTAACTACTGTTTATTCCTTAGGTCAACTGATAGCCAAAAGCGGAAGTTAGCTTTTTAGTTACTAACGCCAGTTCAGAGCCTATTGCTGACATTCGCTTTTGTAGAATCATGATCATATTTATGGCAACGCTAGTCAAAATTTAATGCTTTATTGTGGGGCTGATTTATGCACATTATAGACATTGATTTTACTCGAAAATCCCTTAAAGTCTATTATATGGTTAGTCTACGGGTAATTTAAAGTTATGAAGGACACTTCAAAACGATCCCTCAAAGCTACACTCATTGATCATTTTGTTTTTTTAGCTTGAGCAATAAAATCACTTAGGTAATCAATTTTTTGTTCGTCCTTGCGGATACCGACGAAAATCTGTTTACTAATTCCTTTCTTTCCAAAGCGAATACTTTTGATAGGCATTGATTTTGAGTATTCATCCACTAGCCAGCCGGGCAAGGCACAAATACCTCTGCCAGCAGCGACCATTTGCAACATGATCTCAGTTGTTTCAATGTATTTATGTTTCTTTACTGAACACTTTGCAGGGTTAAGAAATTGACTAAAAATGTCGAGTCTAAGTGGCTCTACAGGGTAACTAAATAGGTTTTCATCGCTTAGTTGCTCCGGTAACACAAAATCTTGTTGTGCCAGTTTGTGAGACTCGGAAACTACCAGTCTATGTTCATATTCAAAAACAGGTATGTAGTCTATTTTAGGCTTAAAAAGCGGATCAGGTGTAATAAGTACATCTATTTCGTAGCTAAGTAATGCACCTAAAGCCCCAAACTGAAACTCTTGTTTCACATCCATATCAATGTCAGGCCACTGCTCTAGATATGGCTGTATAACCCTGAGTAGCCATTGATAACACGGATGACACTCCATTCCTATTCGTAATGCACCCATCTCACCTTTGGAAATTTGATTTAATAATAATTCCGTGTGTAAAAACTGAGGCAATACTCTATTAGCAAGCGTTTGAATGCGCTCTCCAGCAAGTGTAAGGCGTAAGTTTCGACCATCTTTTTTCCATATCTGAGTAGCAAGCTGCCCCTCTAGTTTTTTGATACTGTGACTTAACGCAGATTGGGATAAGTGCAACGAATTAGCCGCTTTAGTTAGGGTTCCATGATCTTTGATTGCAGTGAGTATTTCTAAATGGATCCTTTCTAACATCGGTTAACTCCTATATTTAGCTTTAATGATGAACTTCTAGCTTTGATGATGAACTAAATTCATCGATTGATGAAGTCATATTATTCTTATTCATCAATCGAATAATTTACCATTTGGATAGAAACAAAGTTTATAAGAGAAGTTGCACCAACATACGTAAGCCAGTCAATAGTAATACTAAGGAAAAGATTCTTTTGAGTTTTACCGCATCTAATTTTGCGGCCAGTGATACCCCTACCGGTGCGAATAATACCGTTAGCGGCACAATACAAAGAAAGCCAAATATATTGACCAAGCCAAATGTACCAGCTGGCGCATCGCTTGGTGTACTACCCAAAGTCAGCATTGTGAGCGTAGCGGGTAACGAAATAATTAATCCTATTGTCGCAGCTGTGCCAACTGCCTTGTGAGTCGGATAGCTATACAGGGTCAGTAGTGGAACTGAAATAGTGCCGCCGCCAATCCCAACCATTGAACTGAAAAAACCAATGAATGTGCTTATTACTGCTTGTCCTGCTTTACCAGGAAATTTTTGATACAGAGCGGATTTTCCAGTTCTGAATAACATATTTAGTGCCGATAAAACCGCTATCATCCCAAACATCATAGTAAGTATAGTACCGTCAACGCGAGTCACTAACCAACTACCACCCATGACACCTATAAGAATAAATAGAGCCCAACGCTTGAGTAGGGCAAAATCAACATTACCTTTTTGGTTGTGAGAACGTATTGAACTAATCGACGTTGGTACTATGGTAGCCAGTGAGGTTGCTGTTGCAACAAGCATCGCGGATTCTGATGACACGCCAAAGCTCTGGAACAAGAAAAACAGCACAGGTACGATGACAATACCGCCACCTACACCTAACAAACCAGCTAAAATTCCTGCGAATACACCCGTGCCAGCCAATGCCAAAAAGGTAGAGATATTATTTGTTATCAATTCAATGATACTCATTAGATACTACTTCTATTTTTCTTTTTTATTGTTTTAAGAACCACAAAGACCTTACTATCAATTCAAGAGGTAATTGCAAACAGTATGACTCTATTATTTTTAACCATCAAAAGTAACTTGGGTAAAATTAATATACCTCTTCGTTAATGCTTAGTTATTGACTTGTTACTCATGGTTATTCATAAGTTACGGGTGGAAAGTTCTCTTCGGACGATTTCTGTGCCTGCACTTAAAGCCTTTAGTTTTCCCCTTGCTACATCACGAGACAAAGGAGCCATACCGCAGTTAGTGCAAGGATAGAGCTTGTCAGCATCTACATACTTGAGTGCTTCTCGTAGGGTACTGGCGACTTCCTCAGGTGTTTCAATGCTATCAGTTGCCACATCAATGGCACCTACCATCACTTTTTTACCTCGAATAAGTTCAAGTAGCTCCATTGGAACATGGGAGTTATGACATTCGAGCGAGATAATATCGATATTAGATTTTTGCAGTTTTGGAAAAGCTTCTTCATATTGTCGCCACTCAGACCCCAACGTTTTTTTCCAATCTGTGTTGGCTTTAATGCCATAACCATAGCAAATATGCACAGCGGTTTCACACTTAAGCCCTTCGATTGCTCTCTCTAAACAAGCAATCCCCCAATCATTAACCTCATCAAAAAACACATTAAATGCAGGCTCATCAAATTGAATAATATCAACACCCGCGGCTTCTAACTCTCTGGCTTCTTGATTAAGGATTTTAGCAAATTCCCATGCGAGCTTTTCGCGACTTTGATAATGGTCATCATAAAGTGTATCTATCATCGTCATTGGGCCTGGCAAAGCCCATTTAATAGGTTTATTAGTTTGCTGGCGTAAAAGCTTTGCATCTTCAACAAACACCGGCTTTGGTCGAGAAACTGCACCAATCACTGTCGGTACACTCGCGTCATAACGATCACGAATCTTAACGGTTTTGCGATTCTCAAAATCAACGCCGGTCAGGTGCTCAATAAACGTAGTAACAAAATGTTGGCGTGTTTGCTCACCATCACTGACAATATCAATACCTGCTTGTTGCTGCTCTTGCAATGACACACGTAACGCATCGTGTTTTCCGTCAATTAATTCCTGACCCTGTAATTTCCACGGTGACCATAGCGCTTCTGGTTTTGCAAGCCACGAGGGCTTAGGTAAACTGCCTGCCGTTGAAGTGGGTAGTAATATTTTCTGGCCTAGGGTTTTCGGAACATGTGCTTTCAAAATATGTGTTTTCATAATAAATGTGTTGTACCTTTGAGTTAATTAAATAGCGTAATTAGCAGACCACTGCTCAAGCATGGTTTGATATGGTTTGATAAAATGCTCTTCAGCAAATCTCCCTTGCTTAATGGCCAACATACTGCGCTCTTCTCGATCATAAACAATTTGGGTTAATGAATGATCCAGATTCTTCAAATTTGGTTGATAGCAATTTCCTGCAACAGCATTCGCATTATAAATTTCAGGTCGGTAAATTTTTTGAAACGTTTCCATCGTGCTGATGGTACTTATAAGCTCAAGGTTACTGTAATCATTAAGTAAATCGCCAAAGAAGAAGAAAGCCAAAGGCGCAACACTGTTAGGCGGCATAAAATAACGCACCTGTAAGCCCATTTTTTTAAAGTATTGCTCAGTCAAAGATGATTCATTGGGCAAATATTCAAAACCTAATAAAGGATGTTGGTTTTGAGTTCGATTATAAGTCTTGTTATCCGAAACACTCAGACAGATAACAGGTGACTTATTAAAATGCTGTTTATAAATAGTTGAGTTGACAAAATGTTTAAATAGATTGCCATGTAGAACGCCAAAATCATCTGGAATGCTAAATTTGCTTTGACCTTTATTATGCTCACCTAGCAATACACTAAAATCATAATCTCGCACATAAGAAGAAAAGTTATTCCCTACAATGCCTTCAATGCGTTCATTAGTTTGATGATCAACAATATTCGTTTTCAATACTTCAATAGATGGGAAGGTTTGGTCACTGCCCTCAATATTCATATCAACAGAAATGATTTCAAGCTCGACAGAATAACGATCGCCTCTGGGATTATCCCAATACGCTAAAGCATTAAAACTATTGTCGATCATCTTTAAAGCGTTGCTCAAGTTCTGTTGCCGGCTCTCTCCTCTAGCCAAATTAGCAAAGTTGGTTGTAATACGTGTATTGTCTGAAGGTTGATAGTTTTCATCGAGAAGAATGTTTTTAATAGTGAATGTAAAATTTTTATTCATGGCGATCTGTTACCCAATTTAGTGTAAAAACTTAAACTTTTTTCTCTAACTAAATTTTCCATCACAGTTTTTTATTTCTTCCCTCGTAATATATTTAGGAATCGACTGTAATCTTGTTTAGAATTAAGAAGTGTGTATTTTATACTTGATTAATTTGATGAATAAAAATGGTTTTATTTCATTAATTGATGAATAATTCTCATGATTTTATAGCTAAGGGTGAACTGTTCAGTGATTTAAAGGGCGTATGGCCATGCATTTCTGCTTATACTGTTTATCTATTATCAAATGTAAGTTAATTAGGTGGATAAAATCCGAACGTTCAATTAACCGTGTATCAAATGCAACCCGCTTTGGGGCGATAACGGCATAGTACTAATAGTCTATTTTATCTAATTTTTAAAAAGGCGAATAACCGCAATGTTGGCTTTGTTGTTAGTGAAGCCAAGGCTAACGTCAGCTTTCGTATCTTTGCTGACCTTATTGGATCATTGTCGAGTTACAAAAATAATCTCAAGTGTAACTTAAATGTTAAATTTTCTAATCGTGTGACGCATTTCTTATTATTTGTGACGACTCACACATAACCACTAATGGTTAATCTCATCGGGAATGAGAATCGAGGCAATGTGAAATCAAACACTTAGCGTGGTATATGATAATTATTTTTTTCGTCAATTCTCGACCTAAATGAGAATTTCCTCAGGCGCTACTTTAAAAGTATTGGCAGATGCATCAGCAATCACTTTTATCTATTTAAAAACGGAAATGCTATTTTTTGCATAATAGCTAGTAAAACATCATTTATTAATAGCTGCTTTACTGCCAGATTTTGCCTTAGCTTGTGGGATCTTTGATTATAAACTCATGCAACTTAGCAAGTATTTCTAAACTCAGTTTATTGTCGTTCATTGTCCCCTGAAATATACCAATTGGCGTAATAAGGGCAACTTTGTCATCAGTTGTCATCATTAAACTAAATTTTGTTTTATCTGTATTACCTGCAAGAGTGTTCGTTAATTTTTTACCTAATTTAATATCAGCGATACACATGCCATCTTTTTCAGTAAAAGAGAGGTTTACTCTTGATGTTTTATTGCCAAAATGTGCTTGCGTTAGCTGACACTTTTTCTCAGGCTGAGCATTAATTAAGATTTGCAAACTGGCAGCGGTTTCATCTAAAGCAACAACCCAAGGGGTATTGGTCAGTAGAACCATACTTTCATTGCTTTTCGGGAAAACACTTACATGCGAACGTGCGCCAGTTATGCTACCTGAATGATGAAAGTGCTGTTGACCAAAACGATTTTCCTTGATGCGCCAACCAACCCCCATAAAACTACGAGACACTTTAATTTCATCACCATTATCAAACGTTTGAGGGATGTTAAATTGCTGCAAGGTTTGTGTACTAATCGTGTCATCATTTAGCAGCGACACACCAAATTTAGCAAGATCAGCTGCCGTGCCAATTAAACCACCACCCGCCCATTTATAGCCAATATTATTGCGATTAAGGCTATCACCGTTACTATTGTAAAGCTTTGACCAATTGTTGTTTGGCGCGTCAAAATGTTCAGCTTTTATTGAATCTGTATCTAACATTGATGTCATATCAGTCAATTGTTCAAGAAAAGGTTTTTTACCTGCATTTTCAATTATTAATGATAATAAGTTGAACGCAAAACTAGAATAATGATATTCACTGCCGGGCTTATGCAATAATGATCTATTTTCAAATAAGCTCACTCCTTGTTGTACACTTGTATAAGGCGTTGAGCTGTAATCAATATTAAAGTCATGTAAGGCTTGATAGTGTGGGATCCCCGCCGTATGCGTCACCAGCTGCCTAATAGTAAAGTCATACTGCTTTTTGGGAAAGTCAGGAATATACGTATAAATACTTTCATCTAAATCTACTTTCCCCTCGCTCACTAACTTTGCCAATAAACCTGTAGTGACAAATTTTGAAACACTGGCATAACGAAACTCTGTTTTTACAGAAAGGGTAAGCTTGGCACTTTTATCTGCATAACCTACATACCGTGACCACTTTTCACCTTTCTGATTGTAAGATACTGCTGATAGCCCAACGAGATTGGCCGATGCTTTAAGTTCATCAAGGGCAAAATCAGCCAATTGGTTTTGCTGTAAAGCGATACTGGTTGTGCTAAATAATGTTGCCATGAGTACGGCTAACAAACTGAATTTATTGTTCTTCATAAGGTAAACTCCTGCTCTATTGTCGCTATTGCTTAGGTAATTATTTCGTTAATGATTCATTGGGTGCATTCGTTAAAAATGTTGTAATGCTTAATTCAAATTTCTCCGTTTCTTCTACCCAAGGCCAGTGACCACTTTTTTCAAACATCACCTTAATCGCGATATTTTTTGGCATCATAGAATAAAGTCGATGTACTATTTCAGGTGTGGTAATTTTGTCATGTCGACCACCAATAATTAAAGTGGGTACATTAAACGCTTTCAGCTTTGACTCAACTTGTAATCCTGACAAAGTGCCATTTACTTGCCATTCAGGATCATCACCAATAATGTCAAAATAAACTTGGATATTTGAGCCATCGCGTTTGTCACCGGTGCGTACTTTACGCATTGTTTTACGCTTTTTTAGATCATACCAATACATATCAGAGCCAACAGACAACAATTTGCTATAACGATTGTCAGTTGATTTTACCTTGTTTGCTCTTAAGGTTAATACCTGCTCCCAACGTTCTGGATATTTAGTTTTAGTAACGTGCTTTACATGGTCAATATTCATTTGGTGGCTTTTCGCATCATAGGAAGCGTCAACCATAATCAATTTTTCTACGTGCTGTGGGTATTGCAACGCATATTGCAGTCCTTGAATACCACCATAAGAGTGAGCTAATAAAATTAACTTGTCTGCTTTTAAGTGCAGTCGCAAACTTTCTAAATCATCTACGCCCATTTGGGGAGTTAACGCTTTACCTACTACTTCCCTTGTGGCTCGACCTCGTCCCGTTTCGTCAAAGTAGACAACTTGGTAACCATTCTTCAGTAGAAAATCAAACCAACCTAAGAAAACTGCATGACCCGCTCCTGGCCCACCATTAATTAAGACTACAGGTGTTCCTTGTCCCTCCGCTTCAAAATACAACTTGCCATATTTTCCTTGAAATAACTCACCATCACCATAAGTTATCGTTTGCGCGTTAGCGTTCGAATTTACTATAGATAGGCAAAAACATAATGTTATTAATATAATTTTTAGAATGTTCATTTGTTTTCCTGATAATCGTGTTTAATTGCAATACAAGTTAAGGGTTCTACTGCCTTAAGTAATGAATAAAGGGTGAAAATATAGTGGTAAATATGTGGCATTGGTTGGTTTTTGCACGAAACAGGTAAAAACTAAAAACGCTGGCCATGGTATTGATATCAGTTAGGTGGCAATATACTCTTAGAAAAATTCTGAGTAGCGTGAAAATGCAGTATTATTTTGGTCAATTTCGATTATCAATCGACACCGTAGAATTATTTTACCAAGAACAAGTTATCTCAATTGATCCAAAAATGTTCGAAGTACTATGTTTCTTTTGTGTGAATACTGATCGGGTAATTTCACGTGAAGAGCTACTAACAAAAATTTGGAAAAACTCGATCGTAAGTGAAAACACTCTCAATAAATTAATTGCCAGTTTACGTAAATCTTTAAATGATAACGCGAAATCTCCAACATTTATTCAAACCGTGCCTAAGTTAGGTTATCGTTTTATTTGTCCCGTAACTCAATCGGAAAGTCATCAAAAAAACAATTCACAGCGCAATGCTAAAACTAATTTGCCAAATTCATCGCTCAAAAAATTGTCTGCTAAGTTTCACCTATTAACTTTTTCTCTCGTCATTGCTGTAATCGTTTTATCGCTGCTTAGCTGGAAGTATTTGTTTTCAAACACCGCGATTGATAAAGAAAATGCCACCGATATACAGACATTAACGCGCATGGCTGGAAATAAATTTTCACCTTTTATTGCCCAAAATGGAAAAACCTTAACCTTTTTAACACGCCAAGCCGGTATAGATAAATTATGGATAAAAGCACTTAACAGCAACGAGTTAAGCGAAATACTGCACAGCTTTGAACATATTGACCAAATAGTTCAATGGGAAAATAGTAATGAAATTGTATTGTTGGTGCGCAACAAAGGTAAAAAGCAGATAATGCGCGGGCAAGTAGTTGCTAACAAACTTCACTTATTAAGCCAAAGCATGGTCAACATAAATAATTGGCGAATTTATGATATAGCCGCCATAAAAAACAACCAGTTCTTTATGATTGCAAAATCATCCGGACATAATAACCCCGCGCTTTATAGCTTCAACTTCTTTAAACCCGGTATTGAACAAGTACCACTTAATATAAATGACAACGCTATCTTAAGCCGACTCGATATTAACCCCCAGCAAACCCGCATATTACTGCTGTCTAAGAATTATGATGACTCATCATCGCTTTACCAACTGAATATAGAAAACTATGCACAAAGGCACTACCATACGTTCGCAGCTATTGTTCGTAACGCTATATGGCAACATGATGGTGAAGGTGTTTTTTACACAACACCTCCACCAGCTCAGAAACTAATGGCAATAAATTCGGTAAAAAAACAAAAGCCAGCCATAACAATAAGCTCAAGTGAGTATCTATGCTGTGATATGGCACGGATCCCTGATGGCAAAAATTTAATCTATCGAACTAATATCAGAAACTTCAGCATTGATTGGTTAACAAAGAGCGAGTATTCAATTAATAATTCGACGGTATACGACATGTTACCTAAGCTGTTTCACCGCGAACCTGCACTTGCCTTTGTTTCAAAAAGAGATGGACAAGCGCAAATTTACGTTCAGCAAGGTGACAATAGCCCCCGAGCAATATCGGCATTCGAAAACTACAAAGTATTCGGTAATTTAGATATTTCTTTTGATGACACGAAGTTATTAGCAACAGAAGCAAACCGAGTACACATTTTCGAATTGAAAAAAACGCCTAATACATCAAAGCCAAGCACAATTCACCTCGACAACAGAGTTCGATCAGCCGTTTGGGTAAGCAAAAATGTGATTGCCGTTACTCACCATGACGTTGATCAGTCACTTATTACATTTTACAACCAAAAGGGTGAAGCGCTAAAAACACTAGCAAGTCATTGGCAAAGCATTTTGATAGATAATCATAAAGAAGTAGAGATATTCCTAGTAGATAACGAAAGAAAGCTTCATCAAACAACAATTAAGCTCATGCTTTCAGATATGCAGCTACCTACGTATATTGGTCAAATTAATCACCCGGTTAATCGTGATACAAAAATTAACAATGGCAAGTTATACCAAATTCCAAATAATACAGAAGTATTGAACATATCGAATATTAATCAACCAAAAAAAATAATAGAAACACACCCATTTGGCGACAGCTATGGTTTTGATGTTGTTGATAACACTATCGTATATAGTAGTTTAAAATATACTTCAACTGAATTGCATAGAACCAAGTAATGACTTGCATTTCTAGAGCAAAGGTTATTGAAACACCAGAATAAAAGTTAGAGCTAAAGAAAATGACTACCTGAAAATAGGTTAATTTGACTGACTTTAGGGTCATCTGCTATTGGCTCTAGAGCATTACAAGCAGGGAATGAAATTATGATCTCAATTGATGTATATAAATGAGAATCTCCCCCTAAATGAGAATACCGCGAATATTCTCATTCCCGACAAGATTAACTACTAAAAGCACCAAAAACCGAAAAAAACAAAAAACTGAGTAATTACTTCACTTTTTACTTTACACTTATAGAGTTGTTACTCTATAATGCTTTTGTTCTCTTTTAGTGAGCACCTGTTGTAATAATTTTATATTTTAGCTTCCCCAAAGCTATCCAGCCGATGAACTTGTTTTCATCGGTTTTTTTATGCCTAAAATTCAATAAAATATAAAAATCACCTGTCGCAATTATAATTGCGATCACTAAAAATTGTCTTTAATCGACTCAATTATGCTTATTCATAAAAATTTTTTAACTTAATATCACTTTATCCGCAGATTGATTTTTTAACAATAACACATTGATTAACCAATTTATTTCAAGAAACCCTACCCTATTAGTTATATTGAATCTACTTATCATACCAATCACTTTGGCGACTCTTTTTAATAATAAATTAAAAATAAGATACTTAATTTGTAACCTTTCGCAAAGTAGTGCGTAATTATAACTATGAAAGGAAATAAATTTAATAAAATACTCGAACAACATCAGCAACGAATCTATTCGTTAGCTTTGTATATTTTACGTGATAAACATGAAGCGGAAGATATTACACAAGATGTTTTTACGCGTTTATGGAATAACATCCAACAAGTAGATATTGAAAAAGTATCGGCTTGGCTTTCTACGGTAACCCGTAATGCTTGTATTGATAAATTGCGTAAGCGTAAGGAATTCAGCCAAGTTGAAGAAGAGCATCAAGTGACACAAAAACATGAAGAACCGGCAGGGAATTTACAGCACCAACAATTAAGTCGTTGGTTAAGCGAGGCGATTGCTTGTTTAAACGAACCCTATAGTTCGTTGATTATGTTATGTGATGTACAACAAAACAGCCAAAGTATTGCGGCGAAATCACTTAACTTAACCACCAGCCAAGTAAAAGTCTATTTACATCGTGCACGACGTGAATTGCGAAATAATTTAAAGGGGTATACCCATGAATAATAAAGAATCATGGCAGAAACCATTAGATGATTTTTTAGCGAACAATGACCTTTCAGCTGACACCCGTGTGCTAGCAAGAGTATTGTACGAGAGCAGTGAATCAACTAATGAACAACTTAGTAACCAACAAATTGCTGAGTTGGAAACAGCGTTACATATTGAACAACATTTAAATGACATAGGTTTGCAGCCTTTATCAGCTGATTTGAAAAACAAGTTACAAGGCATTAGCAAAACTGAAACAAGCAGTCATGTGATTTTTGGCTACTTTACGCCTGGCTGGAAAAAACTCAGTGCGTTAGCCGCAACAGTTACCGCTGTCGCTTTACTCAACACCCATATGCTAAGTGATCCTATAGATAAACAGCCATCACTGGCAGAAATACAACATGCAGAACAAGAGTTAGCAATCGCTTTGCAATATATATCATTCGCTAAAAAAATATCAACAGAGCAAATAAAGCAAACATTTGACGAAAATATACAACAACCATTGAACCAAGGTTTATTTAAACCGCTTAATCATTTTAAGGAAACATCATGAAAAAATTATTATCAGCACTTATTTTATTTAGTTCATCATTATTAATGAGCAGTTCAGCTTTTGCCGACGACATTACCAAAGAGCGAGGTTATGTAGACTTTGCCAGCCTTAACTCAGTTTATGGTGAACCTAAAGTGATGGTTAATTTAAATAAAACCATGTTAGGTTTTATTAGCAAAATTAATCTGTCTGATCCAGAAGCATCAGAATTAATCAGCAAGTTAAAAGCCGTTCGTGTACAAATCTATAATATGAAAGGTAGCGATCAACCGGCAATAGATTTAATTGCAAAAGTCAGCAAAGATATTCAATCTAAAAACTGGTTACCTATTGTCTCGGTCAATGAAGAAGATGAAAAGGTACGAGTATTCACCAAAATCACAGATGACCTTATGGATGGTTTAGTCGTTATGGTTATTAACAATAAAAGTGATAAAGACGGTCGTGAAGCGGTATTTATTAACATTGTTGGTGAAATAGACCCGGCACAAATTAATAAAGTAACCAAATCACTTAACATTGATATTGACTTAAAATAACGAGTAAACCATGAAACTATCTCACTATTTTTTAAAGAAAGTGACCTTGCTATTAGCAGTTGCAGCAAGCTTTTTCTTAACCGGTTGTGGCATTACCGCAGGGGGACTTCACAGTCATGCTGGCTATGCCGATATTGAATCACCTTATTGGTGGCGAGCTGACAGCGAAATAAACTTGTCTTTAGGTCCATTAGCTATTGGCACAGCACGTTGGGTTATTGATACTGATGAAGACCCAGAAATTGATGCTTTATTGGATGACGTAGATGGTGTTCGTATAAGTGTTTATAACGTTGAAAAAAACAGTGAGTTGTTTAAAGATAATTTCATTGAAACTCAAGATAATTTACGTGCCGATGGTTGGCAACATGTAGTAAGAATGAATGATGATGAATCAACTGATTACTCACTGATGTTCATCAAGTCAAACGGTGAAGTAATTGATGGTTTAGTTGTACTGTCACTTTCAGATAATGAGGCGGTATTTGTCAATATTATTGGTAATATCCATCCTAACTCTTTTGAACCTATTATGGAGCAGGTTTATAAGAAAAATGATGCGGCAAAAAGATTTAAAGAAGTAGATGAAGAGGAATAACATATTAGCCGATTAAGTTGTAAATGATAACTTAATCGGCTTCCTTTTAAGTGCTAAGATAATTTATCGTGGCGAAGCAGCTTTATATTTAGCGGCTTGTTTATTATCAGGTAAAGATGCTTTAATAAATTGACGAATATCATCATTCGCCGCTTTTAAATCTTCATAGCGAAGGTACATCATATGACCACTGCGGTAGCCTTTAAAAGACAAGCGGTCTTGCATTTTACCACTTTGATCTAACTGCCACATAGTGTACTTAGCATCAAAATAGTTAGTCGCACCATCGTAGTAACCTGCTTGGAACATAACATTTAAATAAGGGTTTTGTGCCATCGCTAAACGTAAGTTTTTACCGGTATTATTGTTAGTGCGATCCCACGGATGTACATCACCAAACATATTATATTTAATGTCTGTTTTATAGTTTAACTCTTCACGTAAATAGTAATTAATGGCGGGCGTGAAACTGTGTAACCATGACGTTAATTCCGCATTGTAGTCAGGACGTGATCCGGTTGTTTTCTCGTCAATACCTAAGTAACGTGAATCTAAACGACCAATTGTTTGCTCACGATCACGTAATAGTTCTTTCCAATAATAGGAAGCGCTAATATCTAAATTACTGCGTAATACTTCAGTGACCGAAAGTCCTGAATAATAAGAGACTTTTTCAGCTATCGCCTGTTTTTCTGCCGGGCTAATAAAGCCACCTTTAGCGAGTGCAGGTATGTATTGCTCAATAGTAAACTTTTCAACTTCAGGCAAAATATCTAATAAGTCTTTTTGCTGTAAATCGCTCTTTAGTGCTTGGTGATACCAGGCAGCAGCTGCAAAATAAGGTAAGCGATTTGCGGCCTTTACCGGTCCGTCGCGCTTAATGCCAATATCGGTTGGCGACACAAGAATCACGCCATTTAGATACATCCACTGACGTGATTGTAGTTCTAACGCTAAGCCTGAAACACGGGTAGTACCATAACTTTCACCGATTAAATATTTTGGTGAACGCCAGCGCTCATTCCGGGTCACAAAAGTATTTACCCAGTCGGCTAGATACTTGATGTCGGCATTGACACCAAAAAACATCGATTTTTGTTGTTCTTTCGAAGGCATCTTGCCCTCTTTGTCGGGTAAAACTCGTGAATAACCCGTATTAACTGGGTTAACAAAAACAATATCGGCAACATCTAAAATTGAATAGTCATTGGTCTTAACACCGTAAGGCTGCAATGGATATCCTTCGTCATCAACATTTAAAACACGTGGGCCGGTGTAGGCAACATGCATCCAAACCGATGCTGAACCTGGGCCACCGTTAAAAGAAATTAATAAAGGTCGTGCGCTTTTATTCTTAACATCGCTGCGTTGGTAATAAGTATAAAACAAACTGGCGGTTGGATTACCCTCACTGTCCCATACGGGTTGAGTACCTGTAGTGGCAGTGTAGTCGAATTTGTTACCGTTAACCTTGGTACTATGTTTCGTGGTTGAGCTTTCGTCGATAGGTAACTTACGGCTATTGTCAGCAGTATTCTCAGCATTAGCAAACGGTGAGAATATCAGCAACAAGGCGAATATTTTGACTAAATGGTGTGCTTTCATTTTAACGTCCTGTGCATTGGATTTTTATTAGTATGTTCATACTCTAAAACAAAAAAAATATTACCGCTGAAATAAAAGTTTAAATGACTCTTTTCAGCGATAAACACCTGCTGTTACTAAATTTTTCCTAAGTGTTTAACATTAAATAAACCACAATCAGCTTTTGACCGGTAATCGTCATCTCCCCTACTTTAAGGGTATTCAATTTCAATAAATGCCCTGCCTTTATTATTTGGTGATTTTGGTATGACGTTAACTGGAATTGACCCGACAAACTGTAAACAAAGCATAAGTCTGCAGCTTTAAGTTCAACTGTTTGTCGAGCTAGCAAGGTTTCCACAACGGCCGAGCACTTTTCTTTATCTGTAATAATATTAAAATCGGTAATTTCGCCAGCAGGTAAATGTCCAACGGTTCGACAACCCCCATCAAAATTGGCGACATCAAGGATATTATTCAACTGATCAGTTTTACGATTATCGTGTTGTAAATTAATACCCTTACCGGCAATGAGAATGAGACTACGCTGATAACCTGAAAAATCAGAAAAGACCCCATCTTCAACAACATTCGCCATACTCAAGCGCCAAATAAAGTCAGCTAAAGTACCGCCGTCATTAATCGCTAATTCAATAGTTTCACCTTGGCCATTTTTCCATGGAATAGTCTTAAAATGTTCAGGTGAAATAACAGTAAACATTAAGATTGCCCCAAATGTTTCGCATGAAAAAACAAGTGACTTTCAATAAAACTGGCGATAAAAAAGTAACTGTGATCATATCCCTGATGTTGGTTAAGTATTAGTGGGTAGTTATTACTCAACGCCGCTGAAATCAATGATTCTGGCTGAAGTTGCTCTTGCAAAAAGTCATCGGCTAAACCTTGATCAACCAATGCCGGTATATGCTGTGTACTTGCTTTCATCAACACGCTTGCATCATGTTGTTGCCATAAGACTTTATCATTACCTAAATAAGCACTAAACGCTTTTTGTCCCCAAGGGCTATTAATTGGATTAGCGATAGGGCTAAAGGCAGATACCGAACAATATTTATCAGGATTTTTTAGCGCTATAGTTAGCGCGCCATGCCCCCCCATTGAGTGACCACTGATCGATTTTTTACTTGATACCGGAAAATTTTCTGCAATTAACGCTGGCAATTCATTAACAATATAATCATACATTTTATAATGTGTGGACCAAGGTTTCTGGGTGGCATTTATATAGAAACCCGCACCTAACCCTAGATCGTAAGACTGGTTTTCATCGTCGGCAACACCGGCTCCACGCGGGCTGGTATCTGGGCAAACAATGGCTATACCGAGTGCTGATGCCATGCGCTGCCCCCCTGATTTGTGTACAAAGTTTTCATCGGTACAGGTCAGTCCTGAAAGCCAGTATAAAACCGGCACTGGTGAATGCTTACTGGCACCTTCAGGTAAATAAATAGCGAAACGCATCGGACATTTTAGACTTTCAGCATGGTGTTGAAAATGCTCTTGAACGCCACCAAACATTTTATTACTGCTAATTTTCTCTAACATTATGGTTCAACTTTTAGATATTTATGGATGTTTAAAAATGAATAACACTACGAATGCTCTTACCTTCGTGCATTAATTCAAAGGCCTCATTAATTTTTTCTAACGACATGGTATGGGTAATAAAGTCGTTTAAAGCAAATTCACCGGCAAGATAGCGTTCAACATATTCAGGTAACTCGCTACGACCTTTTACACCACCAAAGGCAGTACCACGCCATACTCGACCGGTAACCAGTTGAAATGGGCGGGTTGAAATTTCTTGCCCTGCGCCAGCAACACCAATAATAATAGACTCACCCCAGCCTTTATGACAACACTCTAAGGCCGAACGCATCACATTAACATTACCGATACATTCAAAAGAGTAATCAACACCGCCATCGGTTAATTCAACAATAACGTCTTGAATAGGTTTGTCGTAATCTTTGGGATTAATACAGTCTGTTGCACCCAGTTTTTTAGCTAACTCAAATTTACTTTCGTTGATATCAATCGCAATAATGCGGCTTGCTTTCGCCATAGCAGCGCCAATAATAGCCGACAAGCCAATACCACCTAAACCAAAAATAGCCACGGTATCGCCTACTTCAACTTTCGCCGTATTCATGACTGCGCCCATGCCGGTAGTTACCCCACAACCCAATAAGCACACTTCTTCAAGCGGTGCTTTAGGGTTCACTTTTGCTAAAGATATTTCAGGTAAAACGGTATATTCAGAGAAAGTAGAACAGCCCATATAATGAAATATAACTTTACCGTTTAATGAAAATCTCGAGGTGCCATCAGGCATTAAGCCTTTACCTTGGGTTTCGCGAATTTTTTGACACAGATTGGTTTTACCTGATTTACAGAATTTACACTCACCACATTCGGGTGTGTATAAAGGAATAACATGATCGCCAACCGCAACACTGGTGACACCCTCACCTATTTTTTCAACAATCCCACCACCTTCATGCCCTAAAATCACTGGAAATATTCCTTCAGGATCTTCACCTGAAAGCGTGAAAGCATCTGTATGACAAACGCCTGAAGCGATAATTTTAACGAGAACTTCACCTTTTTTAGGAAGTTCTACATCAATTTCTTCAATTGTTAAGGGTTTATTTGGCCCCCAAGCAATTGCGGCTTTAGATTTGATGGTGTTTGTTTTTTGCGTAACTGCTGACATATGAATTACCTGATTACATTCTTTAAAGACAATGATAGTGGATAAATATCAGGAATAACAGCCTATTGAAATGGATAAAATTATTTTAGCCCAATTAATAAATTGGGCTGTACTATGAAAGCGAGATATTCACCATAAGGATTTACAAACCTTTTTGCAGCGTGCTTTTTATCTACTCCCCCTTAAAGGTTTTTATAATTCACCTTTAAGGTCATTGAGCTTTAATAACAGGTTGGGTGCTAAGAGTTCTTCGTTAATAGCCAGTAATAACTCCTCGGCTTGTTCTTTATCACCGCCCTGCAACTTTTTTCAGCTAATGATAATTGTTCTGCATGTTGCTGTGCTTGCGCTAAATTAAAATGTACTGTCGCTATTTGTTGTTCATTACCATATTTATAACTCCAAGGAACGGTTGCATACCAGTGGGCAATCGCTTTATCATGCAATTCAAGTTGCCTAGCAACATGACCTAAATGACCGAAAAGTTCCATCATAAACTGCGGATTACGGCTGTTTTTATATTTATCTTTTAAAGCAATAAGTGACTCATAGGCTTCAGGTAGCTCGCCAATAAACATTTGTAATGTTGGCAATTTCAATAAGTTTAATTGGAGATGGATAGACTTCATTCATTGTTGCTAATTGTGCTTTTGCTTTATAAATATAACGCTTACCTTCTGCTAAGTCGCCATGACTAAGTAGAGATTTAGCATAATACATGTAAAGAGTGACTTGAAAAGGGATCGGTAGATCTTCCTCGTCTATCCAACGCTTTGTTTCTTGGTAAAGCTCATCACTGTGTTGCAAAATAAATAGTGAGGACAATTTAAATTGCATTAAGCTAAACCAAATACGGCTTTTCGGCTGTACTTGGGTTAATTCAATATTAACTTTTACTAGGCATGATGATGGCGAGCGCTGACATAGCTTTGCTGTGCTCTCACTTTTTATTGCATAACTTTTTGCAACCGGTAAAAAAAATACCCACAATAATAGTCCTGTAAGTCCAAGAGAATAAGGCTTTGAAGAGATAAAAAAATGTTTATTTATCGTTAAATATTGCCACTGATTTTATTAGTTGCCAAGTACCAGACCATAATTGATTAAAGATTATTGAACAAAAAATATCTTGGTGTTAAGCTCTGCCGCGAAATTTTCACCTTAATTTAACCTAAAGTTAACCCAAATAAAATAAAGGATTTATTATGTTTAAGAAAACCGCTATCGCACTCACTCTTTTCAGTCTATCTCTAACAGCCGTAGCTGCTGATTGGCAAGTGGGCGGTGGATTCGGTCAGTTATCTGATAGCTCTGATGGCGACGATATCTCTTTGAACTTTATCTATGGCTCAGTGGCATATAAAATTGAAAATTCAGCGAAAAATTTTTACTTGATGCCTGAACTTCGTCTCGGTACTGGTGTTGGTGACGACTCGCTTTACGGTGCTAAAATTAAAGTAGAAAGCTTACTCGCTTTATCTTTGCGTGGTCAATATGACTTCAACAATCGCGCATATGTTTATGTAATGCCGTCTTATGCAAACTTAGACCTCAAAGCAAGCTACCGTGGAGAATCAGCGTCTGATGATTCATGGGAATTTGGCATCGGTGCTGGTGTTGGTTATAGCCTCAATAAAAAAGTGAGCGTTGAAGCCTCTTATGAAACGTATGACGGTACTAAATTACTTTCTGTTGGTTTTAAATACGCTTTTTAAGTGCAATATTTAACTGACCGTTGACGTGTAAGGAGAGCAATAAGCTCTCCTTTTTAATTTTATATCGTTAATTTTTAAAACTAATGACCTAAAACACTAAGCGTCGAAATATAAAAGTTAGCATCAACGGCTATATTTGGGTTTTCCTGCTCAAGTTCAACAGTAGTCCAAGTTGCTGTTGGTGCTAGCCACTGTGCTTTACCGGCAATAGTGACGCGTAACGGCATATCAAACCCCTTAACCACGTTACCCCAACGAATTTTCATCACTTTATCTTTGATAAAATATTCGAAAGTGGGAATACGTATATCACGTAAATATTGATCAAAGACCTTACTTAAGTCGATACCTGATTGTGTGCTAATGTAGTTTTCAATATCTTGGGTAGTCACTGTTTGATGATAAAAAACCTTACCTAATCCACGGAGTATTTCTCGCCATTTTTCATCATTATTAATCACTTGGCGAATGGTATGCAACAAATTGCCACCCTTATCGTACATATCACCAGAACCACCGCGATTAGCATTATATTCGCCAATAATAGGGGATTGATTACCAATATTCATCCGTTGACCACGAACGTATTCAAAAGCTTGCTCTTTGGTAAAATGATACTCTAAAAATAGACTTTCTGAATAGTTGGTAAAGCTCTCATGGATCCACATATCGGCAACATCTTTATTGGTGATGTTATTGGCAAACCACTCATGGCCTGATTCATGGACAATAATAAAATCAAATAACAATCCTGGGCCAGTGCTACTTCTATCACGTCCTAAATAACCATTTTGATAACCATTACCATAAGTCACCGAACTTTGATGTTCCATCCCCAAATATGGTGCCTCCACCAGTTTATAACTGTCTTCATAAAACGGATAAGGACCAAACCAATGCTCGAACGCTTCAATGGTTCGTTTTGCTTCTTTAAACTGTTTTCTTGCTTTCGCTAAGTTTTCCCGTAAAACATAGTAGTCCATATCAAGCTGACCTTTTTCACCTTGATACTTTTCACCAAAATGAACATAGTCACCAATGTTAATATTGACCCCATAATTATTGATAGGATTGACAACTTGCCAATGATAAATTTTTGTTTTATCAATTTTATTGTGTTCAACTTTAATTAATCGGCCATTAGACACATCCATTAAATGTTCTGGCACCTCAACACTGATTAATACGCCGTTGTTGGGCTCGTCGGCAGGATGATCTTTATTTGGCCACCAAATACTAGAGCCAATGCCTTGATTTGAAGTGGCAATAAAGTCGAGACCATTACTGTCTTTCTTCCAAGTAATACCACCATCCCATGGGGCGTTTTTTGCGGTAACGGGCTGTCCAGAGAAGTACATAGTTATCTTCTGCTCTGAGCCTATTTCTTGCTTACTGGCTGGGGTGATAAAATAAGAATAGCCATCTTGCTCTACTTCAAGCGCTTTACCATTTTGGTGCACTTTCTCAAGCTTCATTGGCGCTTGTAGCTCTATTTGTAAACGTTCACCTTTAGCTAGCACGTTATAAGTCATGATGTTTTTACCTGAAAAAAGCTTAGTTTCAGGGTCAACTTTTACATTAAGATGATAATGAATTAGATCCCACCACATTCTTTCTAGTGTTATTGAGCCACGTAATTGTTCTTGATGCGTTATCTTGCCACTTTCTTGTTGCCAATTACTCGCGCTAACATGCCCAGCAAAAACCATAGCGCAAACTAAGCCAGCAAGTGAAGTCGTTATCCGTTTTTTTATCATTGTTATTGTCCTAACACTCTCTCGTACACAATATACTAGCATTGTGTAATATAAATTGTGAACCCTAAAAAGGGTAAGGTCTATCAACCACTCACATTGTTATCTAAAAAATTAATTATAACTAAATACAACATTATGATTGCGTATTTTGAAACTAATACGATAGAATCACCATAATTACTTGTCGGAGTGCTGAGATTATTTCTAAAGAAATATTCAAAGCTGAGATCGCGAAAGCGGGATCCGTAGAACCTGATCAGATTAATATCTGCGTAAGGGAACAAGGTAAAATATAGCGGTTAAAGCATTAATATTTATTCCGTTTTATTTTTTCCTCACTCTACACTTCGTCTTTTTATTACTGCATTTATAACAAAATGCAACTTATTAAAAGGCAGCATAATGACCAAACCAGCTAAAAATCTCACTCGCAGAGAACGTCGCGAACAAGCTGAAACATTTTTAAAAAACGTTTCAGATCAATCATTCCCAAATTCTAAAAAAGTTTATGTGCAAGGTAAAATCCACGATATCAAGGTAGGTATGCGTGAAATCACCTTGTCTGATACTTTATTAGCGGGTAACAAAGATAAGCCAACCTACGAAAAAAATGAACCACTTTGCGTCTACGATACCTCAGGTTTTTATACCGATGAAAGTGTCGATATAGACGTACACAAAGGTATCCCTCGCCTGCGTGAAAGTTGGATTGATAGTCGTGGTGATGTTGAGCTATTAACATCAAATAGCTCTACTTATGCTCAACAACGTTTAGCTGACGATGGTGTTGACGCAATACGCTTTGAACACTTACCTAAAATGCGTGTCGCTAAAAAAGGTCAAAACGTTACCCAAATGCACTATGCTCGCCAAGGGATCATTACCCCTGAAATGGAATATATTGCCATTCGTGAAAATTTAAAACGTGAGGAGGTCAAAGATAAAACCTTACTACTACAACATAAAGGTCAGTCATTTGGTGCCAGTATTCCAGCGCAAATTACCGCAGAGTTTGTCCGAGATGAAGTCGCGCGTGGCCGAGCAATTATTCCGGTAAACATTAACCACCCAGAATGTGAGCCGATGATTATTGGCCGTAATTTTTTAATTAAAGTAAATGCCAATATTGGTAATTCGGCGGTGACATCTTCCATTGAAGAAGAAGTAGAAAAACTGGTTTGGTCAACCAAGTGGGGCGCAGACACGGTAATGGATTTATCAACCGGCCGTAATATTCATGAAACCCGCGAATGGATCATGCGCAATTCACCAGTGCCCATTGGTACGGTACCTATCTATCAAGCACTAGAAAAAGTAAATGGCGTGGCAGAAGACTTAACCTGGGAAATTTTCCGCGATACCCTTATCGAACAAGCCGAGCAAGGTGTTGATTATTTTACCATTCATGCCGGTGTATTATTACGCTATGTTCCAATGACCGCTAAGCGTGTTACCGGTATTGTCTCACGTGGTGGCTCAATTATGGCAAAGTGGTGCTTAGCGCATCATAAAGAAAATTTTTTATACACCCACTTTGAAGATATTTGTGAAATATTAAAGCAATACGATGTCTCGTTTTCACTCGGCGACGGTTTACGCCCTGGCTCGGTTGCTGATGCCAATGATGAAGCACAATTTGCCGAATTACATACCTTAGGCGAATTAACTAAAATTGCTTGGCAACATGATGTTCAAACGATAATTGAAGGTCCCGGGCATGTGCCACTGCATATGATCAAAGCAAATATGGACGAGCAACTTAAACATTGTGGTGAAGCTCCTTTTTATACGTTAGGTCCGTTAACGACTGATATTGCACCGGGTTATGACCATATTACTTCGGGTATTGGCGCCGCTAATATTGGTTGGTACGGTTGTGCCATGCTCTGTTATGTCACTCCTAAAGAACATTTAGGCTTACCCAATAAAGAAGATGTTAAAGAAGGTTTAATGACCTATAAAATTGCAGCCCATGCCGGCGATTTAGCAAAAGGTCATCCGGGGGCGCAAATTCGCGATAATGCGATGAGCAAAGCACGCTTTGAATTTCGTTGGTACGATCAATTTAATATCGGTTTAGACCCTGAAAGAGCCAAGGCTTATCACGATGAAACCTTGCCACAAGAATCGGGTAAAGTTGCCCACTTCTGCTCTATGTGTGGGCCAAAATTCTGTTCGATGAAAATATCTCAGGAAGTACGTGATTATGCCGCAGGTCTTGAAGCCAGCAATAAAATAGAAATACAGTTACTTGACGAAGTGATTGTTTTAGATGCAACGCCAACCGATATAGCACAAGGCATGGCTGAAAAGTCGGCTGAATTTAAAGCGACCGGTAGTGAAATTTACCATCAGGTGAAGTAGTCAGCCGATGACTATTTCTAAGCAGATCCCTAAACCTACTCAAATCTGTGCCAATATCGTTGTTATTGGCGCAGGGTTAGTGGGTCGTTTAATGGCATTGTCTTTGGTTAATCAAGGTCATCAAGTGACCTTGATTGATAAAGATAATAAACAAGGCCACCAAAGTGCCGCTTATGCTGCTGCCGGTTTATTAACGCCGCTAGGTGAAGCTATGCATAGCGATCGTAATATTGTTGAAATGGGCTTTGAGTCATTAGTGCTTTGGCCTGATATTCTTGCTAAATTAGACAGTTACACTTATTTTCAACAAGCAGGCACCTTAATGGTTAGCCATGAGCAAGACCAAGGCGATTATCAGCGTTTCATGGCTTATATCAAAAATCATTATCCGCAACATCAGCTACAGCAACTGAATCGCCAACAAATACTTGCCCTTGAGCCCGAATTAGCTCATCGCTTTAATCACGGGTTGTTTTTACCTGAAGAAGGTCAAATAGGTAATCGTAAATTACTAAAAGCCCTGCAAAAGCAGCTAGAAAAAAGTAGCGTTACTTGGTTAGAAAGTGCACCTGTCGTTAACATTGAACAGCAAAAATCGACCTGTTTAGTGACATACCATGAGGATAGCCCACTAGGCGACAAAGGCAATAAGCAAACTAACACGTCAAAGCATATTATTGCTGCTGATTTAGCCATTGACTGTCGCGGTGCAGGCGCACGCAACACTGCAGGCGAAAACACCGCAGCCCCCTTAAAAGATTTACGAGGAGTACGAGGTGAGATATTTCAATTATTTGCCCCTGAAGTCAATATTACCCGGCCTATTCGTTTAATGCACCCTCGCTATCAATTATATATTGCCCCTAAAACTAACGGCTTTTATGTCGTGGGAGCAACTGAAATCGAAAGTGAAGACTGCGCGCCAATGACGGTACGTTCTTCAATGGAATTACTCAGCGCGGCTTATAGTGTCCATGCTGGATTTGCTGAAGCCAATATTCGTCAACATATTAGCCAGTTAAGACCAGCTTTTAGTGATAACCAAGCTAAAATCTCACTACAAAATCGGCTTATCCAGGTCAATGGATTGTTTCGCCACGGCTACCTTATTGCGCCGGTTGTGTTAAAGCAGTTAGAGTTTACCGTTGCGCATTTTTTCGAGCGTCGCTCATTAACAGAATCTCCTTATCATAAGTGGTTAGCCATCAATGAATACTAAAGCAGCTATAACAACCTATTTTATCAATGGACAAGCAATCACCATTGCCAGTCTAACCCCCAATATATCAATAGCATTACTGCATTATTTAACGCCAGAGCAACAAAAACAAAGTTTTGCTGTGGCTCTTAATGGTGACTTTGTTGGTAAAGCTGATTATCAAAAAACCATAATTAATCAAGGGGATAGTATCGATATACTGTTTCCTATTCAGGGTGGTTAATGATGGCCTTTTCAACCGAGCTAATGATATACGGACAAGCGGTTAATAGTCGTTTATTAATTGGTAGCGCACTTTATCCTTCGCCACAGATCATGAAACAAGCGATATTAGCCAGTGGCTCAAAAATTGTTACCTTGTCGTTAAAACGCCAGAACCCTGCGCAACAGTCAGGTACAAAAATTTGGCGATATATTCAAGAGGTTGTTAAAGAGACTCAGGGTTTTTTATTACCCAATACAGCGGGCTGTAAAACAGCTAAAGAAGCGGTAACCTTGGCAAAAATGAGCCGTGAAATTTTTCAAACGGATTGGATAAAATTAGAAGTTATCGGTGATGACTATAATTTACAACCGGACCCTATCGAGCTATTAAAGGCCAGCGAACAGTTGTTAAATGAGGGCTTTAAAGTGCTGCCTTATTGCACCGATGATCTAGTAGTATGCCAGCGTCTATATGACTTAGGTTGTCAGGTGATCATGCCTTGGGCATCGCCAATAGGCACAGGTAAGGGTCTAATGAACCCTTATAATTTAGCAACAATTCGTTCGCGGCTTCCAGATGCAACTCTCATTTTAGATGCGGGTATTGGTAAACCCTCAGATGCTTGTTTAGCCATGGAAATGGGTTACGACGCCGTATTATTAAATTCTGCAATTGCCTTGGCAGATAGTCCGGTGCTGATGGCAAAAGCCTTCGCACAAGCTATTGTCGCTGGCGAGCAAGGATACATGGCGGGTGTAATGCAGCAACGACAAACCGCTCATCCATCAACGCCAACCTTAGAGACACCTTTTTGGCATCAATAAGGCAATAAGGCAATAAGGCAATAAGGATAAACCTATAACAGAAAGTGTTAAACAAAAACCGACTATCTGGACGATCAACGCCAACCTTAGAGACACCTTTTTGGCATCAATAAGGCAATAAGGATAAACCTATGACAGAAAGTGTTAAACAAAAACCGACTATCTGGACGATCAACGCCAACCTTAGAGACACCTTTTTGGCATCAATAAGGCAATAAGGATAAACCTATGACAGAAAGTGTTAAAGAAAAACCAATTGTATGGACGATTTCTGGCAGTGATTGCTCAGGTGGTGCGGGCATTGCCGCCGATATAAAAACAGGTCATGCCTTAGGTGTTGAAGTTTGTCATTTGATCACCGCTAATACCGTACAGAACGCTAACCACCTTATCTCGATAAATCCGGTCGCTTGCGAGACATTACAACAACAAGCCAAGGTATTAATTGATGATAAACCACCCAGTGTCATTAAGATTGGCTTAATAGCCAATCTTGAACAAGTCACATGGTTAACCGAATTATTAGCAGGTTTTAAAGCTAACTACCCAAAAATAAGTGTCGTTTTTGACCCCGTTGGCCAAGCGAGCGTCGGTGGTAGTTTTTCGACACTAGAGCGAGAAGATTTAACCCTATTGTTCCACTATGTGGATGTTATTACTCCCAACTTGATGGAAGCGCAACAATTATCAAACTTATTGACACTTGACCCCGTTGAGCTGGCAATAAAAATTTCCGAATTAGGCGTCGCCAGCGTCATCGTAAAAGGTGGGCACAGTGCCGTGTTAGACAATGATGGTTTACAAATCAGTGATGACTATTGTTTACATCACGTTGAACAATCATCGATAAGCTATCAACTCTCTTCACCGCGAATAAATACCTCTTACAGTCATGGTGGGGGATGCTCCTTCGCTAGCGCAGTAACGGCTTTTTTAGCACACGGCTATTTATTACGTGATGCCTTTACCTTAACAAAAGCATTTATTAATCAAGGTTTAGCTAAATCGGTAACTGCTAGCATTAAAAAACCCGATTATTATGGCGCATTTCAACAAACCCATTGGCCTAATAATGCTGACTTTTTCCCTAGAATATCATCCAACCTAGTCAAGAAATATCAGGCGTTACCACCTTTTCCATCGTTGGCACTATCGGATACTAAGCTTGGGCTTTACCCTGTGGTTGACTCACTTTATTGGTTAAAACGTTTATTACCATTAGGCTTAAACATTATTCAACTGCGGCTGAAAAATAAGACTGACATCGAGCTTGAAGCGCTAATCATTGCAGCCATAGCCATTAGTCAGCCGTATAAAACGCGCTTGTTTATTAATGATTATTGGCAATTAGCTATAAAACATCGTGCTTACGGTGTGCATATCGGCCAAGAAGATTTACAAAATGCTAATTTAACTAGGATTCAACAGTCAGGTTTACACTTAGGAATTAGTACTCATGGTTGTTATGAATTTTTATTAGCACAACAATTACAACCCTCTTATTTAGCGATTGGCGCTATATTTCCAACTAAAACTAAAAATATGAGCGGACAAATTCAAGGGGTAGAGAACTTACAACAGCTATTGAAATTAGCGAGCAATATTCCAGTTGTAGCCATTGGCGGCATTAATCTTCAACGAGCAGAACGTGTTTGGCAGACGGGTGTTGACAGCATAGCGGTTGTTACTGCAATCACTGAAAGTGAAAATGCTGAAATCGCAGTTAAACAATTCCAGCATATTATGCAGTGATTTTTCCTAGTAAAACCTAAGAGGCGATACTTGTATTAAGCTTTTGTTCTAAGCGTAGTGGTTGCGATTTCATGTACGTAATTGAGCGCCATAACCATTCTAACGGGCCAAACCTAAAGAACTTCAACCAGAGCGTGCAAAAAACAACTTGGGCAAAAATCACCGCGACAACAATAAGCATTTGTTGTCCGCGGGCTATTTGACCAAACATACCATCAGCATAGCCATAGAAAATTGTCGTTAAGATAATAGAATGACTGATGTAATTAGTAAGCGCCATTTTTCCTAACGGTGCCAACCATGAAAAACCTTTGATAAACCAAGCCTTGCTGGCTAATTTTACAAACAGCCCGATATAACCGGCACAGAGAATAAACTGCCCATAGTAAAAAATAGTTTGTCCACCCGCTCTCACTTCGATAGCACTTTTTGTCACTGGGTGTAGGCTAATAAAAGTTCCAGCAATACTTAACAGTAGGCCAATGCTCAATCCGCCCCAGCACACAACACTAAAGAAACTTTGGTGTTGTTGTGGGTTTTTCATTCTGCCACTAGCGACTAACCAATAGCCCACCATGAAAAGCGGTAAACAAACAAAGAAGGCAAAGGTTGGCGTGTTACCTAAAGCTTCAACGGCGCTTTTAGCTCGGTACTTAGTTGCTTCAATATAGCTAGTTTGCGTAAAAGCTGCTGTTTCTTTTGCTTCATCTTGCGTACAGTTTTGTTTTCGTTCAAAAAGTTGTTGAGCTTTATAAGTAATAAGCTCTTCGTCGGTCATGCTATCTTCATCGACTTCTTCTACAGCTTCTTCTCTTTCTTCTAATGCTTCAACATCACCCTCGATTACTGCTCCACTCGCTGCTGTTAGGGTACTTTCTTCTTCAATCTCTGTATTTTTATTAACCCATATTTCTTTTGGATTATCTTTTTCTTGTTGTAGTAACACATCAAGCTGCTGATTAATGATGATTTCCTGTTGCCGATCGTTGGTTATTTCGGTGTTATCACGGGTAACACCGAAATAAAGAGCGGCAAACATTGAAACCAATAACGGCATCAGTAATAGCGAAAACCCACTTTTGCGAACGTAGCGGGGGTATTAAATCGTGCTAATTTTTTAGTGCGTAAAAGTAAAACAAAACCCAGTAAAAGCAAACCTCCTACCGCATAGTCATGAATAATATCGCCACCCCAAAGAAAAATTAAATACGCCATACCAAAAACAAATAATACCAAGATGCGTCGGGTAAACCATACGCCAAATTTACGATCTGCCTCTTGCGCTCTAACTAGCATGATGGCAAAGCCCATACCAAAAAGTATTGAAAACAATTTATAAAATTTGCCTTCAACAAACACTTTAACTAACCAACTTGATGCCCAATCGAAGCCAGTAAGGCTGTAATCGAAGCTCATTAATGCGCTAACCGGGCGATTAAACCATTCGATATTCATCATAATAATGCCGATTAATGCAAAACCACGAAGTAAGTCCATCACTTGAATACGATTAGAGTTTGTTAGCTCTTTATTAGCGCTGGGGAATTCATTTTCCATAGGTTATTCCACTGTATTATTATAATGAGTTAATATTGTCTTCATGCTTAATAGCATGAGTCATGCAAATTCGTTACCTGTTGGTTTGTGGCCAATTATATGAACTTTAATATTACAATTATTAACAAATAGACAATAAATTATAACTTTAGACCAAATTTACGGCTTTTCCTTAACGCTATCGCCGACAGTGTATTGAACAAAGTTAATGATGGTATCTCTTGTTCTTATTGCGACAATTCAATTTTAGGTTGCCACTTATGCCAATCGTCATCAACATCTTGTGCTAACTTAAATAGTTGTCCTTGCTCTGCTGACTGAAAAGTTTCATTAACGTCAACCTCAGGTGTCGCAAAAGCTATTCCACCGGCAAGCAGTGTTTCTATAGATTCTGAGTCTATATTGATCCCTGAAAAAAGCCCCGCATCAATACGAATACCACTGGTATTCCAAAACTGACTGCTTTGGCTTACTAGAGGCGCATAACGTGGATAAATATTAATATAGATATTAACGGTGTCGGCGGTAGGTGATAAATCGACACCAATTACCCGACCAACTTTAACTTGTCGATAGAGCACAGGATTGCCTGTTCTTACTGAACCTAAGGTTTTTGCACTTAATGAAAGATTTAACCCTGAAGGAAGCGTTGTTGTTACAGGCATAATCGCTTTGGCTTCAAAGCGATGACTTATTTCTCCTTTACCTGGCATTAATCCAATAAAGCCCCCCTCTAGAATAGCGCCAACATTTACTGAGCCCACAAGAGCAAGCTCTGGTTTAGCAAACCAAAATTTTGAGTCTGCAACCGCAAACTTTTGACCACTGTCATTTAAAAAAGCATAAACGGTCGCGCCAAATCCTTGCTGATCAAATTTGATCCGAGAAACTAAGCCAACTTGTTGATCTTGATATTTTATTTTTAAATTGTTTTTCAAGCCCTCAACATCACTAAAATGAATTTCTATGGCAACGCCCGCTAATTTTGCATACTCAACATTATCAAATAAGGTAAATTTCTCTCCCTCTTCAACGGTGTCTTGCTCAGGCTTTATTTCTGGGTTTATAAAACTGATCCCCCCCTTTAATATCGCATCAGCAGATTCTGTTTTAACAATAAAATTCCCTAGACCACCACTTATTGTTACACCACTGGCGTTATAGAAACGGGTAAAATTTGAAACTAAATGTCGGTATTCTTCATCAACAGTAATATTTATTTCAACGTTATTACCTGTGGTATCGAGAGAGACATTATCCACTTGTCCTACAGCTATGCCTCTAAAGCTAATCGGACTGCCAGGATTAACGACATTCCCTTGCTCTGATTTTAGCGAAAGTTGTAGTCCTTTTGATGATAAGTGTTTTGCCGGTGGTAAGTCAGTGACAATAAAATCATGGGCTTTTTCACCCTCTCCAACGTTAACGCTGATATACGCCCCGCCAAATAAAGCATCAGTATTTGTCATTCCTGACAAAGACAAGTCGGCATTAACGAGCCAAAACTGACTGTTTTCTCGTAGAATATATTCATAATCGGCTAAGACCCCAACCTGAAGGGTAACTTGGTCTTGCTGGCGAATGACTTTATGAACAGAACCAATTTCTTCACCCCTTAGCATGATACGAGTTTTGGTACTTAAACCATGGGCACTATTCGTATACAGGTTAAATGTTGAACGTTGTTTAGCCACATTTTTATCAATAAATAACTGAAAATCATCACCATTCTTAGGTGCTAATTTTTCATTATTATCTCCTAAGTCAAAAGCAATACCGCCCGCTAACATCGACTGAATAGATTGCGCTTGTATATCAAAATTTTGTAAGCCACCTGAAATATGCAAACCACTGGCGTTCCAAAAGTGACTATCACTAGAAACAAAGCTTTTGTATTTAGGTTCAATGAAGATGTGTACTAAAAACTCACTCGGACCAATATTTTCAATTGCCTGAATAGTACCTACTTTTTGCTGTTTATAATAAATATTAGAGCTTATGGTTAAGGAACCAACATCTTGTGCTTTTAACACTAAATGTAACCCAGGTTCGCTATATTGGTAGGCAGGCTCTTGATTATAGACGTTAAATTTATTTAACGGTTTACCATCAACTGATGGACGAATACCAATGTGCGCGCCTAACATTAATGTATGTAAGTTTGTAACGCCGCCTAAGTCCAAATTGGGCGCTATAACAAAAAACTGCGAACCACTGGTTAAATAGGGAATGATACGAGGATTGATAATAGCACTGGCTTCGATGATCCTTTCTTCGGGATCAATACGAGTAAAGTCGGTAATTTTTCCTAATGTTAACCCTTGATACATAATTGCTGCATCGCGATCTATACCTGAATTCCAGTTTAACATTAACTGAATTTCATGGCCCATATTGGCGGTTTCATAATCAGAATACAAGGTGAAATTTTGGCCATTAATAGCCGGTCCCATAACCGCTTCATAATCAGAGTTTCCAAAAGCCACACCTCCAGCAACAACAGAAGCCAACGAATCGGTATGAACAGTAACGCCACTAGTTAATGAACCCGATACTGTTACGCCACTGGTATTCCAGAAACGCGAGTTTTCTTTTACTAAGTTAGCGTACTCAGGTTCAATAAAAAGGTTAATATTGATCAGATCAGAAGTTGCCTCATAGTTAAATCCAGCGACATAACCGACGGTAATTTGTTTAAATAAAACCGGTGATTTTTTGCCTAATGAACCCAAGGTTTTTGTTGTTAATGATACATGTAAACCTGGCATTGCTTGATCTAATACCGGTTCTTCACTTAAAGCAATAAAATGACTCTTTGCTATACCTTCTTCTTCAATATCAGGTATCACATTTATATAACTCCCTGATAACAAAGTGTCTAATCCGGTAATTCCTTGAAATGAAACGTCGGCAGTCACGTACCAAAAACGTGTTTTATCAGTCAACATTTTTTTCGAGCTTGAAATCATTTCAATTTCTACAATAACACTCTGTAAGTCTTCAGATACTTCAACGTGACGTACAATACCTGTGGTAAGTCCTTTATAGCGAACTTGAGTTTTACCAACCACAATACCACTGGCACTTTCAAACTGAACAGTGATAAACGTGCCTCGGTCAGAAACAGCTTTTATAATTAACCAAGCAACAAACAACAACGCAATAATAGGCACTAACCAGATAGCAGAAATACCTTCTCGACTTTTAATCATGGATTTTGATTCGGCAAGAATAGTTTTATTTGTCATGATGAGGGACATCCGTATTGTTATATGTTTTTTCAGAAAGTGACTGATGATTATGCTTCTGATAGTTATCCCATAATAATCGCGGATCAAAGTTTTCCACGGCAAAAATGGTAAAAACCACCATTAAGGTAAAGTAGGTAATACCAACTGCTGGTTCAATGCTAGATAAAAAGCCTAAGTTAACAACCGCTGCCATAACCGTCACCACGAATACATCGAGCATTGACCATGGTCCTAAAAATTCGACAATATAATATAATTTTCCTTGTTGTTTTAACGACAATTGTGTTTTTCTTTTGGTGCTGTACATCAAGGTAAATAACCCAATTATTTTCCCTAAAGGTATTACAAAGCTAGCAATAAAAATGATGACCGCTACTGGCAACATCCCTATTTGAATAAAAATGGCAATACCCTCCAAAATGGTTGAGGCTTCGGGTTTGCCGAAAGTATAAAAAACCATCATAGGATAGATATTAGCCGGAATAAACATCACTAATGCGGCAATGGTCCAAGCTAGCGTGTATTCAAAACTCTTAGGTTTTCGAGCAGAAAATAGCGTTAAACAACGTGAACAGACTTGTCGCTCGCTATGCATAACATTGAGCTTATGACACTTTGGGCAACTGCCTAAACCTGCGGCAAGGGCTTTATTGCTCAAGAGATTTCTCCAGCTCATGCCATATATTGTGCTGATCTATTGTGACCGACACCAATGTTGAACATAACAACAGGAATATTAGGCTAATTAACCCACCATCAATCGTCATATCAGCCATTGAAGAAAGTTTATACATAGAGACAACAACACCCAGTAAAAATACGTGAAGCATCGTCCAAGTATCTAAAACATGATAAGAGCGAAAAAACACTAACAACGAAGGTTTAATTTTCTGAAACTTTATGCACCATGAAATATATAAGGCCGCGATCAGCCTCACTACAGGGATAGCAATGGTAAACATAAAAACAGCAAAGGCGAGTACGTAATTGCGACTATCGATTAAAAGTGTAATACAGTCAACCAGAGAGGCATCGTTGTAAAGACCTGCTGCGCCGATGCCAATAATAGGTAATAATGCCGCTGGGGGGAAAAACAATAACCCAGCAATGGCGACAGCAAGGGTTCGATTAATCGCATCCCTCTTCTTTGAAAACAGTATCGCGCCACAACAACCGCAGAAAGCATTTTGTCCTTCTAATAAATACGGCATAGGTAATAACGAATCGCATTGATGACAAGCAATCATATTATTAATAACTGAATGATTTTTCACTAAAGACCCTGTTTCATCAAGATAATTACCCTCACCTTTAAAATCAACAAATTACCAACTAATAATATCTATTTTAGTCTACGACATTAACGTATCTTAGCCAATAAAAAAGCAGCTTATTAAGCTGCTTTATGTTCAGGATGAACGGTATGTCTTGGTGCCATGAATGGCAAATAAAGACAATGTTCAGGACTACATGCGTTATAAGCGACTATTTTATCGTCGCCATGTACTGCACTAAGGCGGCAATATCTGCATCTTCTAGTTTCATCGCAATATTTCGCATCATGCCATTATTGTCATTGTAGCGAGCTCCCGAACGAAAACTTTCCAACTGAGCAGTTAAGTACATTGCATTTTGTCCTGCCAGAGCCGGGAAACCAGCTTGTGACATACCTTTTGCATCAGCGCCATGACAAGCAATACAAGCGGTAATTCCACGCTCTAGGTCACCGCCAAAATATAGTTTTTTGCCAACATTACTGGTTTCTCCACCCGCATACTTTACAGGTTGTGCACTATAATAAGCACCTAAGTCAAGCATATCTTGTTCGCTCAATGCCATGGACATACCACCCATAATTGCATTAACACGACCTTCTTTTCCACCCGAAGTTAGCCCAGTTTTAAAGTTAGCTAATTGTTTCGCGATATAACGACTACCTTGCCCAGCCAGACTAGGATACATAGGTACTAAGCTATTACCATCAACACCGTGACATGCTCCACACATTGCAGATTTTGTTTTACCGGCATCAACATTGCCTTGGGCAGCATAGCTGATATTTAGTGCACTTGTTCCTAATAAAACCAAGCTTAGTAGTATTCTTTTCATCAATGAGCTCTCTATATGTAGATAATTAAATGTGGCTAGCAATGATAGGTAAGGTGATTACCTTAGGCATTGCAGTCTTCAATATCAAACAGTTTACACAAGTTATACCCATCGCACTAATTTATTGATCACTTAACAGGCATAAAAAAGCAGCTTATTAAGCTGCTTTTTTAAAAATATTCCTTTAACCGTGTTTTATTTCATTGAAGACATGTATTGCGCTAATGCATCAATGTCATCTTTCTTCAAACGTTTAGCTATATTTCGCATCATACCATTACGATCATTATAGCGTTCACCGGCTTTAAAACTCATTAACTGTGCAGTTAGGTATTCAACACTTTGATTAGCAACAACAGGGAAACCAGCTTTTGCAACACCTTTACCCGTTGCGCCATGACAAGCGATACAAGCGGTAATACCACGAGCTGTGTCTCCACCAAAGTATAGTTTTCGCCCTAGTTCAGAGCCCTTGCCATTACCTGGCGTTGGTTTTTGACTGGCAAAATATGCGCCTAATTCAGCCATATCTTGCTCAGACAAAGCTGCCGCCATACCTGCCATTACCGCATTTTCACGCGCACCAGATTTAAACTCTTTAAGTTGTTTAGCCGTATATTCCGCATGTTGTCCTGCTAATTTTGGATACATAGGCACTAAACTATTACCGTCCACACCGTGACAAGCACTACACATCGCTGACTTTGCTTTTCCAGCAATCGCTTCTTCCGTAATAACCGCGACCTTAGTCACACGTTTGGACTTTACATGAGCAACGGCCTTGGTATCAGAAAAATAAGCGCCCATATCGGCAATATCTTCATCGGTCATCGCACCAGCAAATTGATTCATTGCATAGTTAATACGCGTTTTATCTTTAAAAGCATGTAATTGCTTTTCAATATATTGGGCATGTTGATTGGCTAAATTAGGGTTGATTAGTACCTGACTATTGCCCTCTTTCCCATGACAGCCAATACAACTAGCAATATTACGTGAAGCGTCACCTAATTCGTAAAGACTCTTACCGGCACTAGCATTGCCAACATAAGCTACAGTTTCTACTACGGCAGTCGGGGCTGAATACATGCTATCAAGTTCAACTGAAACGATTGCGCCACTTCTATCTAAACTTGAGAAGTAAGCACCAATATCAGTCATATCTTGATCAGATAAGCCAGCAGCCATTGACCCCATCATAGCGTTGACACGTGTACCACTTTTAAATGCTTGTAGTTGTTTAACAATATAGGCAGCATGTTGACCCGCTAAGTTAGGAAACGCATCACTTGTGCCAATACCATTAGCACCATGACAAGCACTACACATAGCGGCTTTACTTTTACCTGTATCAACATTTCCGGTTGCTGCGAACGCGACATTAATACTCGTTACGGCAAGAATTAACGAAAAGATAATTTTATTCATTGAATGGCTCTCTGCTCTATTACTATTGATTAAGTATTCACTAAAAAATAAACGGATGAATATAAAAACTAGTCACATTTTACACTAATATCATCACGGTGTAATAAGCATAGTAAAAATTAAGCTTAAAAAATGACACTTTTTACTGTTTCACGAGAAAAAAAAGATATAATGCTTTTTTTATTTGTTATTGGACACCATTTTGTCATCACCTGTTATTCATTTAAGTAAAGCCACTTTCACTTTAAGTGCGCCGGATATTCGTCGCTTGCCTGAAGACAACGGTATAGAAGTGGCCTTTGCGGGACGTTCAAATGCGGGTAAATCAAGCGCACTAAATACCTTAACCAACCAACGCGGTTTAGCTCGTGTCAGTAAAACACCAGGTCGAACGCAACTTATTAACATTTTTGAAGTCGCACCTAACAGACGTTTAGTTGACTTACCCGGTTACGGCTTTGCCAAAGTTCCAATTGAAATGAAGAAGAAATGGCAAAAAGCGCTTGGCGAATATTTAGAAAAACGTGATTGTTTAAAAGGCCTAGTTATTTTAATGGATATTCGTCATCCGTTAAAAGATCTTGATATGGACTTGATCCAATGGGCCGCGGACAGTGATTTACCAATATTGGCGTTATTAACAAAATGTGACAAGCTTTCACAAGGTAAAAGAAGTGCTGAAGTGCTTCAGGTTAAAAAAGCCTTAGCATCGTTAAATGCTGATATTACCGTACAAGCTTTTTCATCATTAAAATATACGGGGTTAGAAACAGCAAACGACCTGATTTGTCAGTGGTTGTCTGCCGATTTACCAACAGACCTACCCGAAAATTAAGCGTTCTAACATCGCCATTGAATGCCAAGTGACCTTACTGAGGTCTAACTTGGCTAATGTTTTTCACACGAAAACGTGATAAACAAAACATTCTTTTTTCAATCATTAATCTTCACCCACAAACCTAACAAGCAAATTGATGCTGCTATCAAACCATAGCAACATAATGCTTTAAAACTTATTCTTTCAAAAAGGCTCGTCAATTAATGGCTACCATTGCTGAACTCATCGCAACAGAACTTAACGTTAAAACCGCTCAGATAACTTCAGCAATTAACTTGCTTGATGACGGCGCAACCGTACCTTTTATTGCGCGTTACCGTAAAGAGGTTACTCAAGGGTTAGACGATAATCATCTGCGCCACATTGATCAACGTTTAAGTTATTTACGTGAGCTTGAAGACCGTCGAAAAGTCATTGTTACCAGCATCACCCAACAAGATAAATTAACGCCTGCATTAGAAAAAGAATTACAAACCGCAGACAACAAAACCCGTTTAGAAGATTTATATTTGCCGTTTAAACCTAAGCGTCGCACTAAAGGCCAAATAGCCATAGAGTCGGGTTTAGAACCACTTGCCAATAACCTTTATAATAACTGGGCGTTAACGCCAGAAGTTGAAGCAAAAACTTTTATCAATAATGATGCAAGTTTTAGCGATGAAAAATTAGTCCTTGAGGGCGCTATTTATATCCTCATTGAACGTTTTGCTCAAGACGCCAATTTATTACAAAAGCTGCGTAAGCATTTATTAAAGCAAGCGCATTTAACCAGTGTTGTCGCTAAAGGAAAACAGCAAGAAGGCGCTAAATATCGCGACTATTTTGAGCACTCAGAATTATTAAAAAATGTTCCCTCTCATCGTGCTTTAGCGATGTTGCGTGGTCGCAATGAAAAAATATTACAACTCAGTATCAACGTAGACCCAAACCAAGAAGATAGTCAGTACTCAAGTGCTGAACAAATTATTTGTGAACACTACAATCTGCGTTTAACCGGACAGGCGGGTGCAGAATTTATCACTAAAGTAGTACGCTGGGCATGGAAAATAAAATTAAGCCTAAGCTTAGAAACTGAATTATTGGGTAATTTACGTGAACAAGCAGAAAATGGGGCGATAAAAGTTTTTGCCACCAATTTAAGTGATTTATTAATGGCCGCGCCCGCTGGTGCAAAAACGACATTGGGCTTAGACCCAGGTATGCGAACGGGTTGTAAAGTAGCGATTGTTGATGCTACCGGTAAATTATTACAAACCGCGACAATTTTCCCACACGCACCACAGAATCATTGGGAAAAATCAGTACGAACCTTAGTCAGTTTATGCCAACAACACAAAGTTGAATTACTCGCGATAGGTAATGGTACTGGCTCACGTGAAAGTGACAAACTCGCGGCAGAGGTTATTCAAGCCTTAGAAGCAAATAAACCACAAAAAGTGATGGTCAGTGAGGCAGGTGCTTCTGTTTATTCTGCTTCAGAATTTGCAGCAAAAGAATTTCCTGATTTAGACGTCTCCATTCGTGGTGCGGTTTCTATTGCACGGCGTTTACAAGACCCATTAGCTGAACTAGTGAAAATTGACCCTAAAGCGATTGGTGTTGGTCAATATCAACATGACGTAAGTCAGAGCCAGCTAAGTAAAACCCTCGACAATGTCATAGAAGATTGTGTAAATAATGTCGGTGTTGATTTAAATAGCGCCTCGGCTGCGCTATTAACACGAGTTTCAGGATTAAATAAAACGATGGCTGATAACGTCGTTGCTTACCGCGACGAACATGGTCGTTTTGATGACAGAAAAGAACTCAAGAAAGTAGCGCGTTTGGGTCCAAAAGCTTTTGAACAGGCAGCGGGATTTTTACGTATTTCAGGTGGTAAAAATCCACTAGACAATTCAGGTGTTCATCCAGAAAGCTACCCAGTTATTGAAAAGATCATTGCCCACCTTAATAGCAAAATTAGTGATTTAATCGGTAATAGTGAACAATTGAGTAAAATTAATATCGCAGATCTCAATGATATTAATATTGGCGAATTAACGCTTAAAGATATTATTAGTGAGCTAGAAAAACCCGGCAGAGATCCTCGACCTGTCTTTAAAGCCGCACAGTTTAAAGAAGGTGTAAATACCATTAATGACTTAACTGTCGGCATGGTACTTGAAGGTGTTATTTCAAACGTTGCCAATTTTGGTGCCTTTGTCGATTTAGGTGTTCATCAAGATGGCTTAGTACATATTTCATCACTGACTGACAAATTTGTTAGCGACCCGCGTGAAATTGTTAAAGCAGGTGATATTGTTAAAGTAAAAGTGATGGAAGTTGATGCGGCTAGAAAACGCATTAGCTTATCCATGCGTTTAGATGAAACAGTGACCACCAAGCAAGAACAAAACCAGCAAACGAATAAGCCGCAGCCTCGCTCACAAAATACCACACCCAAAATGGCTAAGCCAAACCCGCAACGTAATACAAAGCCACCTGCTAAAAAGAGTGAAAATGCCGCTATGGGTAACGCTTTTGCTGATGCCTTTGCTAAGTTTAAAAAGTAGTAGAGGGGGATGTTGATACTGAAGTTATCAGTATCAACGACTAGATCCTTAAATAAATTCAGGATGACGGTTATGTATTATAAATACTGCGTCGTGCTGAATTTATTCTAAATACCTCGTCATACCCAACTTATTCTAAAGACTCCGTCATGCTGAACTTATGCTAAAAAAGACTTCGTCATGCTGAACTTGTTTCAGTATCTGTGCTTCTTGTCATATTCATAACATTAGATCCTGAAATAAATTCAGGATGACACTTGTTTTTGTCTCAAGATGACATCCTGTACATATGCGTTCTTTGGCATCCATGCCACCACGCTATACCGTACATCCTGTACATATGCGTTCTTTGGCATCCATGCCACCACGCTATACCGTACATCCTGTACATAAAAAAGGGGAAGCAAAAGCTTCCCCAAAAAACCTCAGAATAGGAGGTCAACTAACGCAAAACGTGTGAATTCTTTGCTTTTCTGAGACGGTATACTTATAAAACGTATTTTGCTGAAAATTGTAAGTAGTCAGAATCAACATTTTTATCTGCCATTTCAAAATTACCTACCTCAACACCAAAGGATAATTGCTGAGTAACATTTTTAAATAAATTTACGCCCCAATGTGTACGGTCATAGTCTGCAACTTCTGTTGTGGTGTTACCATAAAAGGCTGTGCTTCGTAAATCTTCGGTCCAGAAATGACGGTATGCAACGCTGATTGAGGTTGTTTCTTCAACTTCTTCGCCAATTAAATCTTTTGATGCGGTTACGCCAATATAGCGACCTACTTCACCACCATGAAATTGAAAACGAAAATCATCTTTGCCAAAAGTATTAATGCGACCTGAAATACCATAACCTAGCGCTGATTCTTCATTACCACCAACGGTTTGTAATCGTTTGGCTACCGCGGCAATAGCGACATTACCCCAATCACCTTTAAAATTGTAACGAGCAATAACATCAGGCATAGAATCATTGCCACTGACACCGCCATATGATTCTGGATTCTCAACAGAGACCTGAAAGTTACCCATAGTGTAACGAACTTGTCCTTGACGAATAAAAGCTGCCGATAACAATGGACCACCAAAATCAGCGGCTTCTGCAAGTGCACTGGTGTTTACAAAAGTTGACCACGTGTCACCAATTAATAGATCTTTATATTTAATAAATGCATGACGAATACGCGGGTTTGACGAATTTGAGATAATTTCATTACCCCCTCCTCTAACAGCGTCTCCATAGAAATCCATTTCAATAAAACCGGTTAAATCACCATGTTTATATTTAGTATTAATGCGTGATTCATTTACAGCAATACCAAAGTTAGAAATACTCTTGTCTAGTGCTGTGCCACTACCATACCAATAATCAGTTGCTGCAACAGTACCGTCTATGTAACGTGCGTCGGCTTTGATATAGCCACCGAAAGTAATACTGTCGTCGTTGTCTAATTTAATTTCGTAAGCTGCATTTGCTGTGCCAGCCAGTGCGAATAATCCTGTTGCTAATAGAAGCTTTTTCTTGTTAAACATTTTGCTATCCCCGTTTGTTGTGTATTAGCCTCAGAAAAACTGCAGATACGATCTTTTGGCTACTTTTTATCGTTTTATTTTTATTTTATGGATATAACTTAAAACGTTAATCGCTATTTAGAAATTAGACATAAGTCTAAAGGAGGATGTTTTTGGCCTGTTAATAACGATTCTTTCATCTTATAAAAGTGTTTATTTAACGATAATTACACTTGAAACGGTTAGGAAATGTTAGGCTGATCATAGCTTTGCTTGTATTATCCTCGAGTGAATAACTAATAATGAAAAAAGGTAAATTTAGATGAGAAAATCTCTTATTCTTGCCAGTGGCGTTGCAATTATCTCTGCACTGACACCAACCCTGTTGTCGGCAAAACAACTAAGCGTTGACGACTATAAAAAAGCTGAACAACAATTATCAAGCTATACCAGTAAGTTAGTAACAGGTACTGTTGATTATCCGTTATGGTCAAGCAATGACACTTTGGTATACCGCAGCCATACTGAAGAAGGCGATAAATTTTTTAAAGTTGATATTAATAGCCAGAAAAAGTCTCTTGCATTCGATCATAAAAAATTAGCCGAATCACTTGCTCGCATTACTGATAGTGAAGTAAACCACGATAACTTCCCTTTCACTCAAGTAGAGTTTATATCTGCAAACAACATCAAATTTTCAGTAAAGGCAAAGAGTTACCAATGTGATTTAACTCATTATTTATGTCAGCTTGATGAACTCAGCCAAAAAAGTACGGAAAAATTATCACCTGATGGTAAACGTGCCGTATTTATTCGCAATCATAATCTATGGTTACGTGATTTAATAACAAATAAAGAAAGCCAACTCACCACTGACGGTATTAAAGACTTTGGCTATGCAACCAATAATGCTGGCTGGGTTCGTCGTGATTCTCCCGTAGTGACTTGGGCGCCTGACTCAAAAAAATTAACCACCTTTAAACATGATGGCCGCAACGTAGGTGACATGGGCATAGTGTCAACCGCCGTTGGCCATCCAAAAATTGACGTTTGGAAGTATCCGTTACCGGGTGATGAACATATATTTGCTATCCATCGTGTCGTTATCGACGTTGAAAGTAAAAAGGTCACGCCACTTGATATGGCACCCGATGCTCACCGTTCAACAATCACCGACCATGTCGCTGGACGTAACGGCGAACTATTAGACATAGATTGGGCTGACGATAGTAAAACATTTGCCTTTGTTTCTTCTACGCGCGATCACAAAACTGCCACGTTAAAAATTGCTGATGCTAAAACCGGTAAAGTTAAGCGTGTTATGTCAGAAACGCAAAAAAGCTTTTTTGAATCAGGTGTCGATGGCATTAGTTGGCAGTATTTAGAAAAAAGTAATGAGGCTATTTGGTTTTCTCAGCGCAGTAACTGGGGACATTTATACCTAATAGATTTAGCAACGGGGAAAGTTAAACAACAAATTACCCAAGGTGACTGGACAGTTATCGAATTACTCCATGTTAATCAAAAAACGGGTAAGCTTATTTTCACTGGCGCAGGTAAAGAAGGCAGTGACCCTTATTACCATTATCTTTACAGCGTTAACAAAGATGGCTCTGAGTTAACCTTATTAACACCCGAGAAAAAGCATCATCGCATTACGTTAAACAAAGCCGGCACACACTTTTTAGACCGCGCAGCAACACCAACAACCGCTGAAATAAGCCGAGTACGTGCCGTTAGTAATAACAAAGAATTGGCCATAGAAACCATGGATATTAGCCAATTAAAAGCGTCTGGCTGGCAAGCACCGGTTGAATTTATTGTTAAAGACAGAAACGGTAAAAATGATATTTATGGTTTAATGTACAAGCCAACAAATTTTGACGCCAGCCAATCTTACCCTGTGGTTAATTATTTATACCCAGGTCCACAAGTAGGTAGTATTCGTGGCCGTCATTTTCGTAGCGCTCGTGGCGATAATCAAGCTATTGCTGAGTTAGGCTTTATTGTTATAGAAATCGACGCCTTGGGTACACCGGGTCGCTCAAAAACTTTCCATGAATTTTATTATGGCAATATGGGCGACAGTGGTATTCCTGATCAAGTTTCTGCCATTGAACAGTTAGCTAAGCGTCATAATTGGATTGATGCGACACGCGTTGGTATTTGGGGCCATTCTGGTGGTGGTTTCGCATCAACTCGTGCGTTATTAACTTTTCCAGACTTCTACAAAGTAGCCGTATCCCAGGCAGGTAATCATGATAACCGTAACTATGCTGATGAATGGGGCGAAAAATACCATGGTCTTGAAGTTATAAATGAAGAGGGCATTAGCAATTACGACAGCCAAGCAAACCAGTTATCGGTTGACAGTTTGCAAGGTAAATTATTGATCGCTCACGGTACAACCGATACCAATGTACCACCTTACAATACTTTAATTGTTGTTGAAGCTTTGATTAAGGCTAACAAAGATTTTGATATGTTAATGTTACCTAATCGCGGCCACGGTTTTGCGCGTGAACCTTATATGATGCGCAAACGTTGGGATTATTTTGTTGAACATTTAATGGGAGCAACGCCGCCCAAAGAGTTTCAGTTTTCTAAATAAACAGCTTTATAACCCAATAAAAAAGACACTTACAGCGTCTTTTTTATTGGCATTACATTATATTTATCAGCCCTAATTTGCCAATTATTCGCCTGCACTTGCGCTAAATCAAAACAATTAGCCAACGTTGTCATAAAATAAAGTCATCGCCGTTATCGTTCAAAGGAAAATGACATGACTCATCAAGAAATATTAACCTCGCTAACAGAGAAAAAAACTCAGCTAGAACATCGCATAAGTGCTATTGAAGCTGATTTACACCAAGGTCGCTCACAGGACTTTGCCGAACAAGCGACCGAAACCGAGAATGATGAAGTGCTAGATGAAATTCATCACCAAGCAAAAGCTGAACTAAAGCATATTACTGCCGCATTAAATCGTCTAGAAAATAAAAAATATGGCGTTTGTGCAAGCTGTGACACCCTAATAAACATCGAAAGATTACACGCTTTACCTTACACAACAACTTGTATTAATTGCGCAACATAAGGGATAAAAAATAATAATAGAAAACATGATTTACACCACAAGTTTCCAGAATTTGCTGATGAAATACGCAGCCTAAAAATGAATGATGCTCATTTTGCTCGCTTATTCAAAAAATATCACGAGCTCGATCAAGAAGTACATCATATTGAACAGGGGGCAGAAAATACTTCTGATGAATATCTCGATCAAAAAAAAAAGCAGCGTTTACATTTAAAAGATGAATTATTTACCATCATCAAAAAAGCGAAATTAACCAACTAAAATTTTATCATCAAGTAAGAGCATGAAACTAAGGTTAGCTGTAGGTTCAAGGCAAGATAATAATGTTAACACTACTGCAATCGTTTAATTACTAACGAATAACACTAGACAAATTTTCAAATCTATTTATTGTAGAAGGGGCCGTAGGTATTTTAATTAATCATGATAAATACAAATAGGCTCTTAATAACAATAAAATAGGTGGTTACATGGCTAGACTAAAACAAGCAAAAGTAGCATTACAAGAAGCATACGATACCTTTAATCAAGCCGTTGAAAAACCACTCCCCGCATTAGCACTATCAAATACCGACTCTATTCAGAACTTACTTAACATCGTTATTCGCAGAGAATCACTTTCTGTCGCCAAAAAATGTAGCTTCCCTAACAAGCTCTCTGCTGATTTAAGAAAAAAATTAGCGGATGTCTTATTACTTATTGATAAAGTAGATATTGAAATCATAAAAGCCAATGCTAAGTCTACATCAACTTCAGTTGATAAAGCCTAAACGGTCACCATAAACTATTTCAAATAAAAGCTACAGTAAGTTATCAGGGGTGTTTTTTCAAAGATAATAGTCAACTTGAAAATATCACCGTTACCTTTAACAGATTTACTTGCCGTTAATTTTTATGGGTTCATTGGGCCGAAATTACAATAATAAATCGTGCAATTTAAGTGAGTTGTTATCAGACATTTCACTCATTTGTACCATTAACAGTTCTGCCGTAGCTATAGCGTCATTTAAAGCGTTATGGGCAAAATGATTTGGTAAACCATGATCGTGGCGCAAAGTTGACAATCTTAATTCCGAGGGGTCGTAAGCGACATCCTTTTTATCAAGTTGACGCTTCGCTATCATGAGGGTGTCTATCATCGGAAAGGGTGGTACTACGCCATAAAGTGCCAAACAAGCTTGTTGCAAAAATTGTCTTTCAATGCGAGCAAAATGTACCAACATTACTTTTCCAGCCAAAGCTTTGAGTAAGGCTTCAACCACCTCTTTTAATGGCGCGCCTTGTTCTTTTTGTTGATCGGTTATTTGATGAATAATAACGTTATCTGCGCAAAGGTCATCCTTCGTTTTAATGATTTGATGATAGCTATCTTTTAACGATATTTGCTGCTGTTTTACGCCAATAAAGCCAACACTCAGTAACTTATCGTTAAGGGCATGAAGGCCAGTGGTTTCAAAATCAACAGACAAAATTTCAATATCATTTAATGGTGTATCAGGTGCAGGAAAACGAACAGCAAGAAAGTCTTTTAAGGCCCCTTCTGGCGCTCGCGCCCAAGCACGTTTTCGTTGAGTTTCATAACCGAGTAACCAATAAAACAAAGGGTGATTGCTGAGCATATTTAACCTTAGTACGTTGACTGTCTGCTGTCTTGTAATGCTTTGATGACTTTAAAAGCATCCTTTAAATGTTCACGTTCGAGCTTAGATAATTTTTTTGGTGACAAATAATTATTTGGCTCTTTACCTGCTTGTAGTAAATTGGCTTGGTGCTCTAAACGCAAGATACCTAAAAATTCATAAGCATCAATTAAATTAGCCGCCGACTCTTTAGAGATAGAAGGGCTTCCGGCTACTTTTCTAAGCCGCTCTATAGTGTTCACTGATGCGATCCCTTCGGCTAACGCATAAATTCTTGCCAGATCAACAATCGGCGCTATACCATTGTGCTTAATATCTAGACTCGATTTATGCTCACCATCAGAAATTAACACAAAATCCCGAAAAAACCCCAGTGGTGGCCTCAGCATAAAAGCATTTCTAGACAGGTGTGCGAGAAATAAACTATTACCTTTGGTTTTTGCCAGCAGCTTGCTACGTACTTCGTTAAGTAAAGAATCGTCGCCATGTACTGTAGCAAAATCAAAGAAGACACTACCATTAAGTAACGCCTGTGGGCTTGGCGTATTCACCCATTGCTCAAAATATTGATGCCACATTTTTTGTGGTTGTCGCCATTTAGGGTTTGAAGCCATAATATCGCCAGGACACAGAATAAAACCGCAGGCAGCAAGACCATCACACACAAACGAGGCAAGGTTTTCAAACCAAGCTTCATGCTCAGGTTGTAGCTGATCAGAAATAATTAAAGCATTGTCTTGGTCAGAATGAGCAAGCTGCTCTTGCCTTGCTTGAGAACCACAAGCTACCCATGCATAAGGAACTGGCGCTTTACCATTAATCTTTTCTGACATTTCAATAATTCGAATCGTAAATGCCATCGTTATCGCGCTAATACTTTTACCGATATGATCAGCGCTGGTGCCAAGTTTAGCCATACGAATTTGTAATTTTGGTAATAATTTACTGATACGGATCAAATCGTTAATGGTTGCCGCTTTACGAATGATACTGGTGATATTGACGGCGTTATGGCCTTCATTATTCATTAAGTCAGTGATAGTTACCATCGCCACTAGTTCGCCATACTCTCCAGAATCACTAAAGCCAGTAATAGGAAGGTGGTGAATACGCTTGCTAATCATTAACATAAGCGCATCATAAGCGCTACTTTGCTCGGGTAACGTTGCCATATCTGTGGTCATAATCTCGCTAACTGGCTGGGTAAAACTTAACCCTTCAGCGACACAACGTCGACAAATATCTTTATCAGTTACTATACCAACAGGTGCACTGACACCACTTTTTTTATCATCGATGACGACTAAGCAAGAAATATCTTTTTCAGTCATTTTTAGCGCCGCTTCTTGTATGCTTTGATGACTGTTAATGGTTAATACCGGTTGGTGATAAAATTGACTAATCGGGTTATTAATCAGTGAAGAATTAATAATTGCGTCTTCATTAACCTTACTCATTTTTCCTTTTAAACGTTCTGCAGCAGTTTGCATAAAAAAAGCGTCTATTTGTGGGTAGTCTGCAACTAAAGACAGCAGAGTTTGATAATCAAGACTGTACAGTAAAGTGTCTTCTTCAGTATTTACCTCCACTTCATTGCGTTGTGCGGGTCGACAAAAGACACTGCAAATTTCACCTTCGGTATATTTTCCCACTAACTGACCATTATGGTCGGTATAAACCAAAGCACCTTTGCGTAAGATGTAAAGACGCGCCTCTTCGATACCATTAGGTGGTAACGGTTGCTTGGCCCTTACATAGCAAATATTTATTTCTTTAACTAACTGTAACATCACCGATTCGGGTATGGTGTCGAATGGTGGAATCACTTGAAGGAAAGCACTAATCTCGGCGAGTTCATGATCCATATTCTTTCAGCCTTTAACAAAACATACTTAGTAGATAGCTATTTTTAGTGTATTTAGCCCACTTACGTCAACCCTAAAGTATAAAATCTAGACTAAAGTGTAATACCTCAATTCGAAAAACCTTGTTAGTGTCAATAATAGTTAAATTTCACTATGAATTTTGATTTTGGTTTTATCGCGATCCGAATTAATAGTAAACGTAACTACTGCCTTAATTGGTAAAACAGGTGATAAATCAAGCGTAAAAAAATAATAAACGCTTCACATAATAACTGGGCTAAAACCCAGATAAGTTAAGTTGCTAGGAGAGGATAATGGAAGAGAAACAGACATATTGGTCAGAAAATCTGCGCCTAATATTTATAAGTCTTGTTATCTGGTTCGTCGTTTCATTTGGGTTCGGTTTGCTATTAGTAGAACCTTTAAATGAAATACGTATCGGTGGCTACAAACTAGGTTTCTGGTTTGCACAGCAAGGTTCAATTTACACTTTTGTCGGTTTAGTTTTTTGGTACACCAAAAAAATGAACGATCTTGATAAAAAATATAACGTCGAGGAATCATAATGGATGAGTTAAAACTCTATACATACATTGCTGTGTTCGGTTCTTTCGCCGTTTACTTTGGTATTGCTTGGTGGGCTCGTGCCGGTTCAACTAGTGACTTTTACGTTGCTGGTGGTGGTGTTACCCCACTACAAAATGGTATGGCAATTGGTGCCGATTGGATGAGTGCCGCGTCATTTATTTCAATGGCAGGGATGATTTCTTTCCTTGGCTATGGTGGCTCAGTTTTCTTAATGGGTTGGACTGGTGGTTATGTACTACTGGCCATGCTACTTGCTCCTTACTTACGTAAGCACGGCAAGTTCACTGTACCTGAATTCATTTTTGACCGTTATTACTCAAAAACAGCACGTGTCGTTGCCGTTGTTTGTTTAATCATCGCGTCATTAACTTACATCATTGGTCAAATGAAAGGTGTGGGTGTTGCTTTCTCTCGCTTCCTAGAAGTTGATTACGATTTAGGCCTTTACATCGGTATGTTCGTTGTTTGGGTTTATGCCGTATTGGGTGGTATGAAAGGTATTACTTACACGCAAATTGCTCAGTACATAGTATTGATTTTTGCTTATACTATTCCTGCTGTCTTTATTTCACTACAATTAACGGGTAACCCTATTCCACAGTTAGGCTTAGGCTCAACGTTGGCTGACGGTAGTGGTGTTTATTTACTTGATAAATTAGACTTAGTTGTTACTGAATTAGGCTTTAAAGAGTACACCACTGACAACATGGGCGGCTCAGTAAATATGTTCGCATATACGCTATCTCTAATGATAGGTACTGCCGGTTTACCTCACGTTATTATGCGCTTCTTTACCGTACCTTCAGTTAAAGCAGCACGTCAATCTGCAGGTTACGCATTAGTCTTTATCGCCTTGTTATACACAGTTGCTCCGGCAGTTGGCGCAATGGCCCGTTTGAACCTAATGAACACTATTGAACCCGTAGCTGGTCAGAACCTTGAGTATGCTGAACGTCCACAATGGTTTAAAGATTGGGAAAAAACAGGTCTTTTACAATACGAAGACAAGAATGGCGATGGTAAAATACAATACACTGCTGATAAAGCGACGAATGAAATGGTTAAAGTTGACCGTGACATTATGGTACTTGCTAACCCAGCAATCGCAAACTTACCAAACTGGGTGATTGCTTTAGTTGCCGCCGGTGGTTTAGCGGCTGCGTTGTCTACTGCCGCTGGTCTGTTATTAGCGATATCCTCCTCTATCTCCCACGATTTATTGAAAGGTATTTTAACACCTGACATGTCAGAGAAAGATGAGTTACTCGCAGGTCGAATTGTGATGACAATATCAGTGATGGTTGCTGGTTGGCTTGGTTTAAATCCGCCTGGCTTTGCCGCAGGAACGGTGGCGCTAGCCTTTGGTTTGGCCGCATCATCAATATTCCCTGCACTAATGATGGGTATATTTGCTAAGAAGATGAGTGGTCCAGCAGCAGTTTGGGGCATGTGTTCGGGTATCGGTGTAACTATGTTATACGTGTTCCAACACAAAGGCTTTATGTTTATCCCAGGCACTTCTTTCCTAGGTGATATGGGTCCTAACTGGTTCTTTGGTATTTCTCCTAATGCCTTTGGTGCAGTTGGCGCTGCTGTTAACTTTGCAGTTGCTTTCGCTGTATTAAGAGTAACAGGTCCAGCACCCGCTCATATCCAACAAATGGTTGAAAACTTCCGTACGCCGCACGGTGGTGTTACAGCAGCACATGATCACTAATTAGTCTTACGACAATTTTTTGATTAATAATACTAAAGCCCTATTTAACTTGTATAAATAGGGCTTTATATTTACTTATTACGATATGATGAGTAAATTCTTCTGCTTAAGCAGACATAATATTTAACACCGAACGGGCTAAATGGCCATTATGATTAAAACTAAACTGACTCAGTGGGCTGCAGAACTAAAACCTAACGAGCTAAGTCGGCGTCATCCTAAATTCATTTCAAGATATCAAGTTAAACAACTGAAATAAATTCAGCATGACGAAGTAACATATACTCATAGGAAGCTTTATGAACAAACACACTAAAACAGCTATTATCGTTGCCCCTATCCTGACCATTTTAGGCTTTGCCTTAGCTGATTTATGGGAAGAGAATAGTGCGAGTCAAGCACGCGCTTTTGAATTAGTTCCCTTTGGACATTGTGACGTTAGTCAGCAAAAATGTATTTTAAAATCAGGAGAATTTGAAGTTAATGTTATGGATGATAAAGGTATAACGACCGTAAATTCTACTTTCCCTATCGACACTGCGACTTTATTTCTCGTCGATAAAGAAAACCAAGCAACGTCCTTTCGACTCGGCATGAAAGACTCGCCTTATTACTGGAAGCGTGAAACACCACTTGGTCGTTTGATTGCAGATAAAGGCCAAAGCTACAAATTACGTTTAATCCTTGAAATTAAGGGCGGTAAATATTTTTCTGAGTTTTATACGCAAACACTTAACTAATACCACCGATAACCCCACAAGTGGCAGGTCGTTGATTTATCGTTGTCATGGTAGTTATGACAACGATTCATTGATAATAACAACCACTGATAACATGACTAACACCAAGCCAACTCATTATCTGAACATTCATTCGCCACGACATCTTATTACGTCCCCAAATTAATCACGCCACCCCACGACTATAGGACGATTATTTTTTGATAAAAAGGTAACCTCGATACTTTTACACCTCAGCACTTAGCAAGGTTGTCTATGATTAAATTCACTTCTTCAGTGTTCACCCTGTCCATTAGGACTTAATTGACATAATATAATTTTAAGCTTATTAGAAATAACCTTTTACTTCAGCTTGAGCTGAGTTTCATCGTTTCTTCACTGTTAGTAAACAAGGATACCTATGCTGCACATTGAACACTTAAATTTAGTCGTTAACGACATTCCACAAACACTGACATTTTACCAAGCAGCCTTTCCTCATTGGAAAATAAGAGCTGAGGGCATTTCACAATGGTCTGGTGTAGACCGCAATTGGGTGCACTTTGGTGACGACTATCAATATCTTACTTTCAACGATAACGGTATTGAAGAAAATCGAGATTTATTGGGGCATCAAGTAGGATTAGCGCATTTTGCTTTTGTGACTGATAATTTAACAGCAATAAAAAATAGACTAGTAAAGGCGGGCTTTGACGTGCATAAAGAAGGCGTTGAGCATCCACACCGAGCTAATTTATATTTTCTTGACCCCAATGGCTTTGAAGTAGAGTTTGTCCAGTACTTTAGTGATATTCCTCAACAACGAAACAGTGGCGACGAGTGATCCACTTTAAAGTATTAACTGCGTTTGTTGCCTAAAAAAAGGGCGTTACTTGATAAAGTAACGCCCTTTCTTACCTAGCAACACTCCCCCTGACTAAACTTCGCTTTTAGCGATAGCCATCTCGGGTCTATTTTCGACTGAAGCTTGTCGACGCTCGGCAAATAACAAATAGAAACTAGGTAAAACAAACAGCGTGAATAGTGTGCCAATAAACATACCCGCCACTAAAATAATACCTATACTGTTTCGCGCTTCTGCTCCAGCTCCCGTCACCAATACTAAAGGAAAATGTCCTAAAATAGTTGCCGCGGTCGTCATTAATATCGGTCGCAAACGTGTCGTTGCTGCCTCTGTAACCGCCGCTAATTTATCGGCGCCAGCTATTTGAGCATGATTCGCAAATTCGACAATGAGAATACCATTTTTAGCGATTAAACCAATTAAGGTGATCAAACCAATTTGTGAATAAATATTAATGGTGGTTAACTCAATGTAAGGTAAAAGTAATGCTCCTGACAACGCTAAGGGTACACAACCTAAAAGCACCACAAGCGGGTCTCTAAAGCTGTTAAATTGTACCGCTAAAACTAAAAACACAATCAATAATGAAACACCTAATACCATCACTAGGGTACTGCCTTCTTTGCGAAGCTGACGTGATTCTCCGGCATAGTCAATACTGTAACCTGTAGGTAGCATATTTCTCGCCGCTTTTTCTAGTGTTGATAGCGCTTGTTCTTTATTAACGCCTGGCGCAACGCCACCATAAACTTTAAATGAAGCCTGCTGAGCAAAAGTTGATAATTCACGCGGTACGGTTTTCCATGTTAAATCAGCAACAGCCGAAACGGGGATTAATTCTCCCGAAGGTATCTTAATATTTAACGCTAAGATCTCTTCAGTTTTACCCCGAATATTATTATCAACCATTGGAATAACACGATATGCCTTACCGTTAGCATCGAAACGGTTAACGAAGTTACTCGACAATAGAATGCCCATTTGTTGACTAATATCAGCAACATTAAGCCCCAAATCAGCAATTTTTTCGCGATCTAGTTGTAACTCAACTTGGGGTAAATCTATTTTTAAATCACTGTCTGCAAAAAGAAAATCACCGCTGGCAAATGCTGCTCCCACCAATTGATCAGCATAGTTTTTCATTTCAGCATAGGATGCCGAAGATTTAACTACCATTTCAATTTCAAATTGCCCTGCGGTTGGCAATGAACCGGGTAATATAGGTAACATATTCAAACCGGGTATTTGCGCCAATTTGCCATACATTTCTGGAATAAGTTCTTGTGTAGAGTAATTACGATCGTCAGCACCAACCAACTCTAAGCCGCCAAAGCCACCAGAAGTGAAGAGTAATTGCCAAACTTTCAAACCACCTTCAATCTCTTGTAAGGTCTCCACCACAGGTCCCATTTGAGCAACGTTGTACGCTAATGAAGAGTCAGGTGGTGACATAACGACAAACATCACACTCGCTTGATCTTCAACAGGCGCTAGCTCTTTCTTTGATTGCAAATAAAAAGGCACTGAAAGCAAAGAAACCACAGCCGCAATTAAAAAAACCTGCCCTTGCCACTTAAAAATACGTTGCAGTAATTTACCATAAGCCTGTTGAATATTATCAAAGAGTTTATTCACTTTTCGTGTTAACCACCCCTCTTCACCCCCTTTAGGCAAGATATGTGCGCTCATCACCGATGATAAAGTAATCGCGACAATCCCTGAAATAATGACCGCAATAGCCAAGGTAAAAGCAAATTCTTTAAATAAAACCCCGGTTAACCCTGATAAAAATCCAATAGGAGCATAGACCGCAGCTAACGTTAAGGTCATCGAAATAATGGGAACAAGTAGTTGACGTGAACTTTCTAAAGCAGCGTCAAATTTTGAATAACCTTTGCGCATTAAACGGGCAACGTTTTCCACCACCACAATCGCATCATCAACCACCAAACCTACCGATAATACAATCGCTAACACGGTTAATAAGTTAAGCGAAAAACCCATAAATGACATCGCTGCTACCGCGCCAAGTATAGATATAGGAATAGTAATAAGTGGCACCATCGCACTTCTAAATGACCCCATTAATAAAACAACGACCAAGCCGACTAAAATAACAGTTTCCATTAAAGTAATAAAAATTTCACTTAACGCATCACGCATATAAAGTGTACCGTCGAAGGCAAAATCTATCGACATACCTAAAGGTAATGTTTTATTTAATTCGGCAATTTTACTATAAAGACTATCGCCAATATCAATTTCATTAGCGCCAGGTAAGGGCCAAATTGAGATATAAACCGTGTCACTATCATTTAGCCTTGCCGTAACGCTGGCATCTTCTGCCGCTATTTCAACACGAGCAATATCAATTAAATGAATGGTAGCACCGTCGATATTTGCCACCACTAATTGCTCAAACTCAGTCACTGACGTTAATTGACTGTTAGCGACAATATCAATGCGCTGTCGGCTATTTTCAGCATAACCCATAGTTGCAATACTGTTATTGGTTGCTAGTGCTTGGTAAACCTCTGTCGAACTTAAGTTAAACACTGCAAGCGCTTCGGTATTCAACCAGATGCGCATTGCTGGCGTTCTTGCCCCTTCAATACCAACACGTTGTACGCCTTCTATGGCGTTTAAAACCGGATTAACTTGTCGGGTTAAGTAATCAGTGACTTTTGATAAGTCATTACCATTAGCATTAACATTCAGATAGAAGACAGCAAAAGGACGATCTGCACGACTCACTGAGACTATGGGGTCTTGCGCCCCTGTGGGTAATTCATAGCGAATTTGGCTTAAACGTGCAGTTAACTCCGCTAATGCTAAGGTACTATTTTCATTTAAGTTGAGCCACGCGGTAACTTTACTGCTACCTGAAGTCGTTTTAGACTCAACATACTCAACACCGGGCACCGTTGCGGCAGCTCGTTCTATCGGTTCAGTAACAAAACCTTGCACCACTTCAGCTGAAGCGCCAATGTAATAGGTATCAATAACTAACGACGCACTCTCTATCTTTGGAAACTGCAAGACAGCTATCTTACTGATTGACCAAAGTCCCGCTAAACAAATAATAATAGACAAAACTAACGCGACAACAGGACGGCGAACAAAAATATCCATTACCGATACTTTACTGTGTGAAATTGGATTTGAAGTTTTTTTCATCATAACTCGCTATTTCTTATCAGCAGTACTCGCTGACAAAGGCTCAGCGAGATAAACTTTCATTTGTGGGAACAATTTAAATGCACCTTTTGTAGCAATTAATTGCCCTTCATTGAGGCCTGACAACACCATTACCCGGTCATCATTGCGATCGCCCAAAATCACTTTAACTTTTTTAGCCCGATAAGCACCTTCACCCTCAGCTTCAAGTATAAAAACATAACTTCCTAGTGGATCTCGTGTTATGGCGATATCAGGTACTGATATTAGCGAAGCCTTGGCGGCAATGGGTGAATAAACACTGACTAAGGTATTAGGCTTCAATGCTAATAATGAAGACTTTATTTGTGCGCGATACTTCAAGCTACGTGAAGTCCGTTTTAATTGTGGGTCAATGGCAATGATCATCGCTTGATATGACTTAAGCTGATTCATCGGTTGAACGTTAACAACCGATCCCACCTCGAGCTCTTGATAAACTTGTGGTAAGTAAAAATCAATCCAGGTAAATTCGTTAATACCAATCAAGGTCAATACTTGACTGTTTTTATCTAAATATTGCCCAATTTCAAGATTATGAATGGCCACTTTTGCATCAAAAGGCGCAGTCAGTTTTTTCTTGGTGATCATCGTTTCTAATAACGCTACATCAGACTTAGCCAATGCAACTTCAGCTTCAGCTTGATCAACAAGTTCGGCACTAATTTCATTGTTTTTCTTTAAGACAAGATAGCGACTATAGGTCTTTTTCGCTAAGGTAAGCTGTGCTTGATCGGCAATTAACTTCGAGTCTTCATCTCGATGGTCAATTTCAATAAGTACCTGATCTTTTTTCACCAGACGTCCTGACTGTGCATTTAACAGGGTGATTTGCCCAGCGAATTCATTATTTAATGATAATGATTTAAAGGCTTGTACTTCACCACTGACTTTAAGCATCTCTTGATAATCGACACGAACCGCTTCAGTCGCATTAACCGTTGCTGAAGGCTCAGGCATATTGACTCCCTGCGATGCTTCGGCTTGTAATGATGACTTATAAAAATACAAGCTACTGACCACTGCAACTAAAATTAGAATAATTAGAATCCATTGACGGATTTTCATAGTATTTCCTTTATTATTTCTCATGTTGTTATCTAAGCTCTGACGTCGTTAGCTGTATAGCTATTTTTTCAATATCGTCTTTACTGACTTTTTGTCGCCAATCAAAGGTGTTGATAAAGCGTTGTAAATTAAGAATGTGCACATTGTCTGTTGATAAAGAAGTGATACCCTCTTGAGCTTCACTATCTTGTTTACTGTTTCTATTGTGATGTAATCTTACCGTTTGAAAATAACCAACATTTAAAGACCATGCGCCAATACTTATCTGCTCCATGTCATTAACACTCGACTGTAGTTCATTAGTATCGACTGCCGTTTGCAACAATGCTTTAAATGAATCCTCGCAGACACGACTACAATTAATCATATAATCAAGCCAGCGTTGCGAGCATCGCTTTATAATAGAGCGGGTATTAACAATACTTTCTAGTTGATCATCAAAACTAAACATTTGTACTTTAGAGAAATCGAGTAAGCTTAAAGCAATAATTCGTTCTGGCGTAGTTAGTGGCAATGCAAGCACTTGACTTACAACCCGATATTTTTCTTGATACATTTTTGTTGCTAAGACAATCAGCAAGTCTTCTTTACATTGCACAAATTTATAGACCGATCCCATAGATAGGCCAGCAGACTTGGCGATTGATGACATTGAAAAATCTAATACGTTACTTTTTTCTATTGCGGTAACCGCGGCAAACAGAATTAACTTCTCTTGTTCTTCAAGGCTAAATTTTGGTGCTGGTGCCATAGAAATCTCTTTAACTTATTCGTTCGAATGATATTCGAACGCGATTGTATAGTAATGTTATTGAAATGCAATGTTCTGAAGTTAATGGCTTAAAAAACTTCGCTTAATTACCCACCAAGTTTTGTATAAATTAGCTTAAAGGCTTGGTATTGTAGAAGTATAAAAATAAAAATTGAGATTAATTATGTTTCCTAATTGGCAATTGTCCGTATTGAGTATTGGTTATATTGGCCTGCTTTTTCTTATTGCTTATTTAGGAAACAAATACCGTCATAAAATTGTTCGTAAAAGTCAGGGGATTATTTATGCGCTAACGCTAGGGGTTTACTGTACGTCATGGAGCTTTTTAGGCACTACGGGCCAAGCCTCAACAAACTTTCTTTCTCATATTCCTATCTATTTAGGACCCATTTTATTATTTGTTTTTGCTTGGCCTTTTATCCAACGTATTGTGCGTGTTAGCTTAAAGTTAAACTTAACCTCTCTCGCTGATTTACTCGCCTCACGTTATGGTAAGTCGCACAAGCTAGCGATTATGGTGACCATCGTCGCTTTAATCGGCACCATGCCCTATATCGCTCTACAGTTAAAAGCTATTGTCTATTCTTTTCAACAACTTCAAGCTGAACAAACGTTAGTAACTTGGCGCTTTGGACTTATTTCAAGCATAGTACTTGCTGGCTTCACCGTAATATTTGGTATTCGTCACATCGATGTTACCGAGCGCCACCCAGGTGTAATGCTCGCCATTGCTTTTGAATCGTTAGTCAAACTTTTTGCTTTTCTTGCTGTCGGTATTTTTGTGACTTTTTTTGTCTTCGACTCACCCATGGACATTTGGTACAAGTCAGGAGCACGTTTACAGCTAGAGCAGCAACTTAACTTTCCTAATATGATGTCGATGCTAGCGATGTTGGTTATTGTCATGGCGGCATTTTTATCCTTACCTCGACAATTTCAAGTCATGGTCGTTGAACTTAAAGACCCAAAAGATACTAAGCTCAGTCGAAAAGTATTTCCGCTTTATTTATTAGTTTTTGCGGTTTTCGCTGCACCACTGGGTATCGCGGGCCAAATGCTCTTGGGTGATAGTGTCCCTTCAGATGCTTATGTTTTATTTTTACCTTGGCATCAACAACAAACCTGGTTAACACTGTTTGCTTTTCTAGGTGCTATTTCTGCTGCCAGCTCTATGGTGATTATTTCTTCGATTGCGCTGAGTACGATGCTGAGTAATGAAATAGTTTTCCCTTATATTTTTCGTGCTAGCAAAGCTAAAAACACTGATTTTGATGAATTTCGAATTCGCTTGCTTAACATTCGTAAAGCACTTGTTTTTCTAGTTATTTTACTAGGCTACGGGGTGTTTTTGATGACGTCACCCGATACCCTAAGCTCGTTAGGTGAAATTGCTTTTGGAGCTTTTGCGCAATTGACCCCAGCACTTGTTGCGGCATTTTACTGGCGAAGAGCAAGCTTAACCGGGGTATATGCGGGTATTTTAATTGGTTTTTCAATGTGGTTATTACTTAATTTCATTCCACAATTTGGCTTATACGAGCAGCCTTTTACCGGCGGCTTATTATCGGCTAATACCACCGTTAGCCTGCTTAGCTTAACGATTAATATGTTTGTAATGTGGGCATTATCACAAGTCAGTCGCCAAAGTGTGCAAGAGCGGGTACAGGCATCGCTATTTTTAGAGTGGCAAGCACCTAAACTACTCAATTCACAGAAAAAACGCCATATTGATGAACGTGATTTAGAAGTACTTGTCTCGCGCTTTGTTGGCGAAGGAAAAGCAAAAATTAGTTTTAAACACTTTAAGCAAGGTGTTGTGAAAAAAGAGGTTACTCATCAAGATTATAATCAACAGTTATTACTGCATACTGAAAATACGCTGGCAAGTGTTATGGGGGCATCTTCAGCACGTTTAGTCTTATCTTCGGCTTTAGATGGACGCGATATTGCCCTCGACGAAATTGCGGTATTAGTTGAAGATGCTTCGAGCCAGCAGCGTAAATTCAGTCAAAATTTATTACAAAGCGCAATAGAAAACGCCAGTGACGGTATTTCTATTGTCGATAATGAGCTAAAACTAGTCGCTTGGAACAATAAATATATTGATTTATTTTCTTACCCTAAAGAGTTAATTTACAAAGGCTGCCCGATAAAGCACCTTATTCGTTACAACGCCTCGCGTGGTCTTTGCGGCGAAGGTGAAATTAGTCGGCAAGTTGAAAAACGTTTAGAGTATTTACGAAACGGAAGCCCTCACAGCTCTGAACGTGAACACCCTGACGGCCAAGTGATCAGAATTCAAGGTAACCCTTTACCCGGTGGTGGCTTTGTCATGTTGTTTTCTGACGTTACCGCCTATAAAAATGCTGAAAGAGTATTAAAAGATACCAATGTTGATTTAGAGGCCATTATTACCGAACGCACTAAAAAATTAGAAAAAACCAATGAAGATTTAGATGCTGCTCGTGAGAAGGCTGAACAAGCACATATTAAAAAAAGCCTCTATCTCAAAGCCTGCAGCCATGATTTAATGCAGCCATTGGAAGCTGCAAGATTATTTACCTCAGCCTTGAGTAGCCAAGGCAGTTTAAGCGAAAGCCAATTAAGACAAGTCAAAAACATCGATCATTCTTTAAAAGTTGCTAACGACTTACTGGCCGACTTAGCTGAAATAGCACGTATTGAAAGCGGTAATATCACCACCCATCTCACCACATTTTCAGTGGATGATTTATTTAAAGATTTGGCGCAAGAATTCTCAGCGGCGGCGGCTGAATATCAAGTTGAATTTAAAGTGGTCTCTTGTAAAGCTTGGATTACTTCAGACCGTAATTTATTACGCCGTATTTTACAGAACTTAATTGGCAATGCCTTTCGCTACGCCAGTCCGGGTAAAGTTTTATTAGGATCGCGTACTCTTGGTCAGCAAGTTATTCTGCAAGTATTGGACAACGGTCCAGGTATTCCACTTGAAAAACAAAAAATTGTTTTTGAGCAATTTACTCAACTAGAAAACAATCCAAGTCATGCCAGCAGAGGTTTAGGATTGGGTCTTAATATTACCCAAAGCTTTGCAAAATTATTAGGACACCCGCTGTCGTTAACATCAAAAGAGCAGCAAGGGTGTAAATTCTCACTCGCTATCACTAAAGCTCATCGACAATTTAATATTAAAATTGAGCAGCCAGTCAATAAAATAGGTCTAAAAGACGTTACGGTAATGTGTATTGATAACGACCCTGATGTACTTAATGGCATGACAGAACTGCTCAGTGCTTGGCAGTGTAACGTGCTATCGGCTGAGTCTTTTGAGCAGGCAATTGCAATATTTGCACAGCATCAAAATGAAGTTGAAATTTTATTAGTCGACTACCAGCTTAATAATAATCAAGACGGCTTAACCCTTATTAAAGCGTTACGTGCAAGCAGTAATCATTATATTCCGGCCATATTAATTACAGCGACTATCGATAGTGACATTGAAGAAAAAACTCATAAAGCTGATGTTGGCTTTATGAGAAAACTGGTTAAGCCAGCAGCGCTGCGCGCAATGATGAGTGCACTGCTAGCGAAGAAGTTACAAGATAATTATTCTGAGTAATCGTTATCACCAGCGGTTGTTGATGGTTGCTTTTACAAGTCGCTGCGAGTGATTAATTAGTGGGTTGAACACTAACAAGCAATAGCCCATTGCTATTACTGATAATTGTTAATAATTGCGCTTAGTGATTAATATTTGGCTCAGCAACATTCAGTGGTGCAATAGCAATAACGGCTTGCGTTCTGTTACGAACATTGAGTTTACGAAAGATAGCGGTAGCATGCGCCTTAATAGTCGCTTCTGAGACATTAAGGTCGTAAGCAATTTGCTTGTTTAATAAGCCTTGGGCAAACATCATTAAAATGCGGTATTGCTGTTGAGTTAAACTCGCCACACGCTCAGCAATATTACTTTCACCATCACCTTTACTCGCTTGAGCAAAGCTTTCTGGTACCCATACTTCTCCCGCTAATATTTGTTGAATCGCGTAAATAATAGTTTCAACGGGCGTCGATTTAGGTACAAAACCCGCTGCGCCATATTCCATCGCTTTACGAATAGTATCATTATCTTCATGAGCCGAGATCATCACTACCGGTATTTGCGGGAAATGATTACGCACATGAATTAAAGTGTTAAAACCATGAGCGCCAGGAATATTTAAGTCTAACAAGACTAAATCACTGTCGGTATTATTAGCGAGTTGTTGTTCAAGTTGCTCGATTGTCTGTGCTTCTAACCACTGGGTTTTATTAAACTTAACATCGAGCGCGGCTAATAACGCTTGTCTAAATAAAGGGTGATCGTCAGCAACTATTATTTTTTCTGGCTGGAACATAAGTTAATCCTTAAAACTTTCTTCTTTGAGTATACGGTTTTACCAGAAAAAGTTTATTAGACCTTAGCCTAACAACACTTGTTTTGATTTAAACCGTATTATGTTGAAATTATGCACCTTACTTGATTAAAAGTAAGGTGACATCTTCAACATAACAACAGAAAAACTAAGCTTTTGCTGGAATATTCTTCAAGACTTCTACCAGTAACTGCCAATAAAGCCCAACGGCTTCGACATTCACTTTTTCATCAGGTGAATGAGGAAATTTAATGGTGGGGCCAAACGAAACCATATCCCAATTTGGATAAGCGTTTTTAAATAAACCACATTCTAAACCGGCATGGATAACCATAATCTCAGGCACTTTATTAAAAAGTGACTGGTAAGTATCACGGACGGTTTTCATAATTTTTGAATCTGTATTAGGCTTCCAGCCGGGATAAGCACCAGAAAATTCAACCTTTGCTCCTGCTAATGTAAAGACTGACTTCACCATAGACTCGGCCAGTAATCGACCATCGTCATGTAAACTACGAATAAGCGACATAGCGATAAAGTTACGCCCTTTACAGCGAACAACCCCTAAGTTAAGCGATGTTTCTACAATACCTTCAATATCGTCACTCATGCGAATAACACCATTGGGGCAAGCGTTAAGGGCGTTTAAAATTAACGACTGTGTTTTAAGACTCCAACACTGGTCGAAAACCTCTGGTGAAATGAGTAACATCTCGATATCGGTTTCAATACTGCCTAATGTTGCGCGTAACCTGTCTAAATAATCGTCTAGGCTAAGTTTAAAAGCGCTCACATCTTTTGCTGCAATAACAAAGCTGGCATCAGCTTCACGAGGAATAGCGTTACGCAAGCTACCGCCATTTAAATCCACTAAACGCAAATCAAAATTTTGGCTTGCGTCGAGCAAAAATCGCACTAAAAGTTTATTTGCATTGGCACGACCCGTATCGATGTCTACCCCAGAATGTCCACCTTTTAAACCTGAAAGAGATAAGGTAAATGAAGTAAAATCTTGGGTAACATCTTCAAAAATCAATTTAAAGGTAGCTTCGGCGTCAATACCACCGGCGCACCCCATATAGATTTCACCTTCTTGTTCAGAATCGGTATTAATTAGAATATCGCCCTCTAACCAGCCCGCTTCCAAACCAAAAGCGCCGGTCATGCCAGCTTCTTCATCTATGGTTACTAAAACTTCTAAAGGGCCATGAGCGATATCATCGCTTGCTAAAACGGCTAAAGCTGAACATAAGCCAATACCATTATCAGCGCCTAAGGTGGTACCTTCTGCTGTAACCCATTGTCCATCGGCTTCTTCAACCGTATAAGGTTTGATAGCATCGGTTAAAAAATCATGAACGGTATCAGCATTTTTTTGTGGAACCATATCCATATGCGCTTGTAGAATAACACCTTGGCAGTTTTCCATACCCGCTGTAGCTGGCTTCTTAATAAAAATATTACCAACGGCGTCTTCTTTTACCGCTAAACCTTGCTCTTTTGCCCAAGCTTGGATCCAAGCTGATATTTTTTGCTCATGCTTTGAAGGGTGAGGAATACTGCATATTTTTTCAAATAACTGCCATAAATGCATGGGATGAAGCTGTGATAAATCACTCACATTTTTTCCTTAATTTTATTTTAATACTTATTAGGTTATTAACTTACTGAAATCTGTATTGCTCAGGGTTATGTCGTCGCATTTTTACGCGAAACTTACTTACCCGCCATTAAAAATTGCCATTGATCATTAAAATCTTCGCTAGGCTTCTTGGTAAAACCTGAACGAACATACTGGCTAATTTTTCCTTCAACATAAGCGCCTAAAATATTTGCTAATGCTTGCTCTGAAATGCTAAAGCTCTTACCTTCACGCAATTTTCGTTCACGTAAGACTTGTTTAAATTGCGTTTCTAATTTTTCAAAATACTGATTAACACGTGTTCGTAATCTTTCGTTTTCGCCCATTAACGCATCACCAGCCAAGATACGACACATCCCAGGATTACGCTCTGAAAAAACCAACAATACATGCAAAATATGATGACAACGCACCAAAGCTTCTTTGTGATCACTGAGGATTAAATTCACCCGTGAAAACGTTGATTCTTCAATAAAATCAATTAAACCTTCGAACATACGCGCTTTAGAAGGAAAGTGGCGATAAAGCGCAGCTTCTGATACACCCACTTCAGCAGCAAGTTTGGCGGTCGTTATTCTCTGGCCAGGACAAGTTTCTAGCATTTTTGCTAAACACTCTAAAATTTGTTGTTTGCGATTAGGTTTTTGCGCTGCGGTCATAAATCGTTCTCTTATTTTTTTTCAATATAATGTTGCGAAATTAGTTGTACTAATTGCTCGGCAAGTATTTTTTTCGATGCTAACGGTAGTTCCGTTTTATTTATATTGGAGAAAACCGTTAAGGCATTATCATCACTATTAAAGCCTTGTCCTGACAGCGCAACATTGTTGGCAGCAATCATATCAAGATTTTTTCTTTTTAATTTATCAAGCGCATAATATGCGACATCTTGTGTTTCAGCGGCAAAACCGACGGTAAAAGGTTTTACAGATAAAGCAGCAACATCGGCAACAATATCGGGATTTTTCACTAAAACAAGTTGCATTTCATCGGCTGATTTTTTAATTTTTTGCGTTGCTACTTCACTAACTCGATAATCAGCAACCGCGGCACAGGCAACAAAAACGTCAGCTTTTTTAGCGAGTTCAAGCGCTTGCTGGTGCATTTGTAATGCACTTTCCACCGCTATTTTTTTACAACCATGGGGAACGGCAATACTGACGGGGCCCGATATTATTTGTACTTCTGCACCCGCTAATTGTGCTGCTTGTGCGATGGCATAACCCATTTTTCCTGAGCTATGATTTGAAATATAGCGAACTGGGTCTATAGCTTCACGCGTTGGTCCTGCTGTGATCACCCAACGTTGACCTGATAAATTTACCTGAGCAATCTTCGACGCGGGTTGAAAAAATTGACAGACATGGTTAACCAAAGGGTCAACATCTAACATTCGCCCTAAACCAACATCACCACAAGCTTGTGCTCCTGAGCCAGGACCAAATATGGCAACTTTTCGTGAAATAAGTTTGGCAATATTTTCTTGAGTTATTGCCGCATGCCACATTTGTTGATTCATCGCTGGAGCGATAGCAATTGGCGCACTTGTTGCCAAACATATTGTAGTCAATAAATCATTCGCCATGCCGCAGGTAATACGGGCAATTGCGTCGGCTGTCGCTGGTGCAATTAAGATAAAGTCTGCCCATTTTGCTAATTCTATATGCCCCATAGCTAATTCTGCTTGGCTATCAAGCAAACTGTCTGAAACGCCATTGGCAGAAACGGCCTGTAATGTTAGTGGGGTGATAAAAGCTTTCGCCGCTGTTGTCATCACTACACGAACATCTGCGCCATTATCTTTTAAACGACGCACTAATTCTGGCGTTTTATAGGCAGCAATACCGCCAGTAATACCCAGAACTATTTTTTTCCCCTGTAAAATTTGCATAAACTGCTAGTCTTAATAACGGTAAGTGGCGATAAGATACCATTAATTTGCCCATTTACAAATTTGCTTTGCAAGGATGCGGTGATGTTAAAAGATTGGTTAGAAAATGAAAAACCCAGGGAAAAGCTACTACACAAAGGACCTAGCAGTTTAAGTGATGCAGAATTATTGGCTATATTTTTACGCACGGGAGTAAAGGGATGCCATGTAGTTGAGCTAGCTCAGCAGCTTTTAAAAAGTTTTGGCAGTATTGCCGCCATCTATCGCGCAACTGAGCAAGAGTTTTGTCAACATCATGGTTTAGGTGTGGCGAAATATGTACAGTTACAAGCGTGTTTGGAGATGTCAAAGCGTTATCTTAGCGAGCAATTGCAAAAAGGTACTGCGTTAAGCTCTTCACAGGTGACAAGAGATTACTTGATCAGTGAATTACGTGGTGAAAGCAGAGAAGTCTTTGCGGTAATGTTTCTCGATAGCCAGCATCAAGTATTAACCTTTGAACGATTATTTTTTGGCACTATTAATGCGGCAGCAGTCTACCCCAGAATAGTGGTTGAGCAGGCGTTAAAACAAAAAGCCGTCGCGGTAATTTTAGCGCATAATCATCCTTCGGGTATTGCCGAAGCGAGCATTGCTGATAAACAAATTACCAAAAGACTAGAACAGGCACTAAGCTTAATTGATATACAAGTACTCGATCACATTATTGTTGCCGGTAATCAGTGTTACTCTTTTGCTGAACACGGTGAATTATAAAGAATAAATAATAGAAGGAGCTTTAGATGAACGAACCTGAACCCAATCAGAGCAGCGACGACGAGCGACGACAATCTTTTCGCTTAGATATGGAAAAAGAGTTAGTTGATATACGTTGGGTAAATGACCAGCAACAAACCGTGCAACGAAAAATTACTTGTTTGGACTTTTCGCGTGGTGGCTTGAAGCTCGATTGCGACCATGTCATTCCACTACAAACTAAAGTGACCGTAGTTTTTAAGGTAGCCAACCCCGATAGCCAAAATTTATATGGCACAGTGATCCGCTGTCTTAAGCAACCGAATGGTTATTTTGAATTAGCACTACGCTTAGAAAATGAAAATGCAAAATAAAATAGTTGCACTATAATTAATCCTCGACGCGAATGTTACAACAGCAAATGTTACAACAAGAGGTAAGGACATTTTATATTATGATGATTTTAGTAGGTGGCGAAAAAGGGGGTAGTGGTAAGAGCTGTTTAGCACAGAATTTAGCCGTTTATTTTGCCCGAGATAAAAAAGCTATCGTGTTGATGGTTGACTGTGATCCACAAAGAACAACCTCTGACTGGATACAAGCAAGAAATTCTGATCCGTCGTTACCCGCGATAAACTGTATTCAATTGTATGGTAAAATTCGTAACGATTTGCTTAGTTTAGTACAGCATTATGATTATGTAATTGTTGACTGTGGTGGCCAAGATAACTTAGCGCTTCGTGCTGCAATGTCAGTTGCTGACCATGTTATTATTCCGCTGCGCCCTAAACGTCGAGATCTAAAAACCGTGCCACACATGGAAGATATGCTCAGTACCTGTAAAATGGTTAACCCAAAAATGCTCGCCTCTTTTGTTATCACCCAATGCCCATCGTTGCCCAACCAAGGTAAACGAATATTAGAAGCAAAAGATGTTTGCCGCTCATATGGTATTAACGTATTAAACGCGGTAACCTTTAGTCGTAATGTTTATGATGACAGCGAAGAACAAGGCTCTTCAGTACTCGAAATAGAACCTCAGGGTAAAGCAGCAATAGAAATGACCGCTATAGCTGAAGAATTATTAGCAATGAAACCGGACAACTCACATGAGTTTAACTGACCTAAAGAAAACCACACAAGGAAATAAAAAGAAAAGGGAATTTACTGTTGACGAATTTATTGCTGACGCAGAAAATTATGCGTTAGGGCACCCTGAAATTGTTAATAGCGACAACACCAAGAATGTCTCTATTGAACAAGCCATTCTTGCTGCAAAACAGCAATTGGCGAGTAAGAATATGAAAGGAAATAAGCCCTTTCGTCACGCCACTTTCACTCTCAGTGAACAAGCGATTATCCAATTACAAGATCTCGCTAAAGAAACTAAATTAGCCAAATCACATATTATTCGTATTTTAATTAACGAACTTTGTGGCGAAGAACAGCATAATAAACTTAAAAAATTGCTCGACTCAGGCATAAATTAACAACAACTTGATATTTATCTGTGCAATTTTCACTCAAACCTTGCGTCATACAGCCACAAAAAACAGATAAGCCATTGTAAAGTAATACAATATTAAGTTAACATAGTTTTTTCTTATTAAAGGTGGCTTTCATTTTTCAGTTTCACTATAATATGCCACCTTTTTCAGGATCTCGAGGCGACGGTCTTGGGGAATAATAGTTCGACCTGGAATTAATTTTTGGAGTACTCAGAATGTCTAAAGTTTGCCAAGTAACAGGCAAAGTGCCAATGGTTGGAAACAACCGTTCACATGCAAGAAACGCGACTCGTCGTCGTTTTTTACCAAACCTTCAATCTCACCGTTTTTGGGTGGAGAGTGAAAATCGTTTCGTTAAATTACGTTTAACTCCGAAAGGAATGCGTATTATCGATAAGAAAGGTATTGATGTAGTATTAACTGACATCCGTGCCCGTGGCGGAAAAGTTTAACAACTACTTTTAGAGGAAATTATTATGCGCGATAAAATTCGTTTAGTTTCTAGTGCCGGTACTGGTCATTTTTATACTACTGATAAGAATAAAAAGACTATGCCTGAAAAGATGGAGATCAAGAAATTTGATCCACGCATCCGTCAGCACGTAATGTACAAAGAAGCTAAAATTAAGTAATTTAATTCAAGTTTTTAAAAACCCAGCAATTGCTGGGTTTTTTATTGCCTAAAATTTAGTATCATCGCTATTATCATATTTAATAATGAGTCTTTTATGAAGCTCTCTCGTACTGGTTGGAACAACGTTATCATTTTTTCAGTGATGATTTTTATTCTGGTGATTAACGTGACTAATAAAAAATTATATTCATCAACTGAGCAGCAAGATAATAAACAACAGACCTTGTTTGCCAAACATGCTGTTATTCTATCACTAGCGGTTAACCAGCAAGTGGCGATAGAACGCATCGGACGAACTTGGCGAGCAACACCAGCAAAAATATCAGGACAAGCATTAGAGCAAATGATGCTCACCTGGCATGAGATAACAGGTGACATAGTTACTGTTCCACCCAAGCTTGACCACCAAATGGCGTTAGTGGTTACGGTTGAATTAGCCGATGAAGCGCAAGCTCAATTACTTAATTTATTTATTACTGATAATGAATTGCTGGTCTTTAATCTTCAGCAAAAAAGATGGTTAGCTTTTCCGCTGGCAATATTTTCACAGCTCATTCCTAATGAAATATTAGCCAGTTAACTTCCCCTTTCACTAAAACCATAAAGAAGATCATGTCGATGACTAATCATAAAATACAAGACTGCGCGATACTGACCATGGACAACCTTAAAAATTTTGAGGCTTACGACCATTTACTTGCACAGCCACTACTCGCGTTAGGTTGGCAAATGCATATGGTGTCATGGCATGATAAAAGTGTTAATTGGAACGACTATGCCGCCGTTATTATTCGTTCGCCATGGGATTACCAAGACAATGCGGCTGAATTTTTAAAGGTGTTAACTGATATTGAGCAATCTAGTGCTCACCTTGAAAATAGTTTACAAACGGTTGAGTGGAATATTGATAAAAAATATTTACGTGAATTAGTTAGCCTTGATGTAAATATTGTAAAAACATTGTGGCGGAAAAATTTAACGCCGCAACAGCTTGATCAATATTTTACTGAATTAAATGTTGATCAATTAGTCATTAAGCCTCGTATTAGTGCAAATGCTGATAATACCTTTTGGTTAACAAAAGAAAATCATCAAACATTTTATCCACAACTTGCACAAGCGTTTTCAGCCAGTGAGTTTTTAGTTCAGCCCTTTATGAAAAATGTTATTGATGAAGGTGAATTTTCACTGTTTTATTTTAATGGCCACTACAGTCACGCCATTTTAAAAACACCAAAAGACGATGATTTTCGCGTTCAGGAAGAACATGGCGGTCGTTTAAGGTCAATAACACCGGAAGCAAGCTTAACAAAGCATGCAGAGCAAGCCCTTAAAGCGATAAAAACGCAAATCGGCATGCCACTGTATGCTCGCGTTGATTTTGTGCGTTGTGAGCAGGGTTTTGCTCTTATGGAGGCTGAACTAATTGAGCCTTCATTATATTTTAATATGGATGAACAATCAGCAACACGCTTTGCCGATGCTTTTGTTCATCGTATGCAAGCACTAACACTGTAATTTACCATAAACCCAATATAGAGCTACTATGCCCGAATTACCTGAAGTAGAAGTTTGCCGACAAGGCATTAGTCCCCATATTTTAAAGCAAACCGTTTCACAAGTTGTTGTACGTAACGCAAAATTACGTTGGCCAATTCCTGAAACAGTACAAAGTATGATTGGTCATAGTGTTCATGCTGTTGAGCGCCGCTCAAAATATTTATTAATTAAGTTTTCACATGGTACCTTAGTTTTGCATTTAGGCATGTCAGGAACCATTAGAGTGATTGAAGCCGATACACCTATCGCCAAGCATGATCATTTTGATTTAGTCTTCGCACACGGCAAAGCGTTACGTTTGAATGACCCTCGACGTTTTGGCGCGGTATTATGGTTTAAAGACAATATTGACGAGCGAGGTTTATTAAGTAAATTAGGACCCGAGCCATTGAGTGATGACTTCACTTACGGCTATTTATTTACTAAGGCGCAGAATCGCAAAGTACCGATAAAAACCTTTTTAATGTCAAACCCTGTTGTGGTCGGTGTCGGTAATATTTACGCAAATGAAGCATTATTTAAAGCCGGTATTTTACCAACGGCCTTAGCCGGAACGATTTCTGCAGCACGTTTTGATCAGCTTACCGATATTATCAAACAAGTATTAACTGCAGCCATTGCCCAAGGGGGCACAACCTTAAAAGATTTTACTCAAGCAGATGGTCGCCCAGGATATTTTGCACAAGAATTATTAGTTTACGGTCGGGCAGGCAAGCAATGTAATAGCTGCCAAACGATTCTTGAAGAAGTTAGACAATCGAATCGCAGTTCGGTGTTCTGTCCGAACTGCCAAACTGATTAAGTATCGTCGAGTGCAGCTTTTACAATAGGATGAACAAATTGACTCACATCACCATTATGCAAGGATACTTCTTTTACTAAGGTTGACGAAATAAAAGAATTTCCTTCTGATGGTGTCAAAAATACACTTTCAAGTTCAGGGGCTAAACGTCTATTCATATTGGCTAATTGAAATTCATAATCAAAATCAGACACAGCGCGCAAGCCGCGGATCAGTACTTTGGCTTGATTTTTTTTAGCAAAGTCGACTAATAAGCCACTAAAACCAACCACGGTGATATTGGGCAGATGCCGGCTCACTTCTTCAATCATAGCAACACGCTGCGCTAAATCAAAACGAGGCTTTTTACTTGGGCTGGCAGCAACACCAACAATAACTTCAGAAAACAAAGCACTTGCACGCTCAATTAAATCTGTGTGGCCGTTAGTGACCGGATCGAAGGTTCCTGGGTAAATCGCTTTTATCGTCATTAGTTGTATCTTCTTTATAAACTTAAAAACATTGTAAAGGCTATTTTTAGTGAATGGAAACTTACAAAGACGAATTTGTTAAAGTATTTACTCGAAAAGCCTTTCCGTCAGTTCAATTTTGATAGTATGATGGAAAATAATACAATAATAAAAACAGAAGTAACTGACATGAAAACCCGTGATAAAATTATTCAAGCCAGCATTGAGCTTTTCAATGAACAAGGTGAGCGCAACGTAACAACTAATCATATTGCAGCGCATTTAAGCATTAGTCCGGGTAACCTCTATTATCATTTTCGCAATAAAGAAGACATTATTCTTTCCATCTACGAAGAATATGCACGTAACCTATTATTAGATACAGTCCCTTTTGTAACACCCGAAGTAAAACCCCTCGATACCATCATTTTATATATGGATGCTGTTTTTCAAGCACTAATGAAGTTTAGATTTTTCTACAGTAACCTGCCGGTATTGTTAGCAAAAAACCCTTTGTTACATGAAAAGTATGTTGATGTGCAATCATCAATCGCTACCCGTGTCAGTGAGATGCTGTTGTCATTACGTAGTACTCATATGATGAAGTTTGCTGATGAAGACTTACCTGATATTGTCAGTATTTTACGTTTAGTGAACACCTTCTGGTTAAGCTTTTATCAAACTCAAAATAAAAATATTGAAATTACTGATGCCGTTTTTTATGAAGGTGTCTTAAAAATATTAGTGATTATTCAACCTTATATCACTGAGTCTGCAATGCCTGAGTTTTTAGAAGCACGTACCATGTACCGTAAACGTTGTATGGAAGTCGCTGAAGTCGCTTAACCACCAAACCATCTGTTTAGTTGAAAATCAAAATATTATTCAATTAAATTTTGCATTTTTAATGCCGTTAATCACTCATTTGACTGCAGATATCCTGCTAATAGAAGTTGCCAGTCTGATTTTTGCCAATTAAAGTTTGGCAATTTTACTTTTTCTTTTTCAAAAGAACGTAATAATCTTGCCATATTAGCTTGCTGCCATGATTGAGCAACCGCTCGTTGTTCGCCGCGATCAAAATCAATCAACCAAACATTGTTCTCTTCATCGAGTAGGATATTGTGACTATTTAAATCATGATGATAAATGCCAGCATCATGAAAACGACGAATCACCTTGCCCACTTCTCGCCAAACTTGCTCGGCTAAGAGTGCTTTTGATAAAACCGCCACTAAATCTTGAGCATGTTCAATTCGAGAAGATAACAAATCAGCTTGATAAAAAAGCCCCTGCTTAATCACCCGAAAAGCAATGGGCTTTGGCGCTGGCAGTGCTAACCCCTGTAGCGTATTTAATAAATGGTATTCTTGGGCGGCTCGAGTACTATTTTGTCCCGTAAAAAAATATTTATCATTAATTATTTTGCCAATTAAACCACCACGAAAATAATGACGTAACACCCACTGTTGTTTTTCCATGGTGTTTACTTCTGGAGAGTCGTACTGAACAAACCAAGTAGTACCACGCCCTTGGGCACTGCCGGTAATGGCATTATTTTTATGCCAAAAATCACTATTAAGCATTTCAGGAGAAAAGTCATCGATTGCATTGGCGTTATAGCAACAATAAATATTAGCTTGTTGGTAAGTTTTTTCTTGGTAAGGTTTTACAATTGCTGACTGTTTCAAGATAATAGACTCAATTCAAATACTTTATATGCTCTATTGTGGTGATTCCTTTATGCTGGGTCAATTAACAGCGCCAAAAAATTTATGTTTATTACGCTTATCTGCTATCGGAGACGTTTGTCACGCCGTAGCTATGGTGCAACAAATTCAACGTTTTTATCCTCAAACAAAAATAACTTGGGTGATAGGCAAAGTCGAGGCGAACTTATTACAAGGATTGCCACAGGTAAAATTTGTCATATTTGATAAGAAAGCAGGCTTGAAAGGCTATCGGGATTTACGTACTGAGTTAACCGATCAAAAATTTGATGTGCTATTACATATGCAAGTTGCCTTGCGTGCCAGTTTAGCGAGTTGGTGTATTAAAGCAAAAATAAAAATAGGTTTCGACCGCAAACGAGCTAAAGAAGGCCAGTGGCTTTTCACCAATCATCAGATAGCGCCACAACATCAACCACATGTACTTGATGGTTTTATTGGTTTTGCAAAAGCTATTGGTGTTCCTAGCGAAAGTCCTAGCTGGCAAATGCCCATTGGTGACGAAAACGAACTTTGGGCAAGTGAGCGGCTATCGTTAGTATCTGATAAACCTATTGCTGTTATTTCGCCAGCAGCAAGTAAAGCTGAGAGAAATTGGCATGCCGAAGGTTATGCAAAAATAGCCGATTATTTAACAGCGTTAGGTTTTCAAGTGGTTATTTGTGGCGGACCGACCACACTAGAAACATTACTAGCCACTGAAATTATCAGTTTAAGTCAATGCAACCTTGTTAATCTTGTTGGCAAAACCAATTTGAAACAGCTACTTGGTGTGCTTAAAACAGCTCATTTGGTGATAGCTCCTGACACTGGACCAGCGCATATGGCAGTCACTGTTGGCACACCCGTTATTGGCTTGTACGCGCACAGTAACCCTTGCCGTACCGGGCCATATTTATATCAAAACTATGTGGTAAGTTGCTACGAACATACTGCCCAAGAACAATATAGACAGCCTCTTGATCAGCTACCTTGGGGGATTCGCGCCAAAGGTAGTGATTTAATGAATGGTATTACTTTCAGCCAAGTTAAAGAAAAACTGCACCTACTTCTTGATGAACACTACCCTGAGTTTCTCCTCAAATAATAGAGATGGTTAAACTGCCTCACATCAACTATAAATTCAAAATACGGCCTTGCATTATTCTAGCGATGCCAGGGATCCTTGCGACACATTTAACTTAACAAGCAAAAAAAACGAATAAAAGTTATCGGGGAAAAGACAATAAAGCAAATTTACTTGTTGCAAATGATAATCGTTATCATTAGTATTCGCACCAAGTAATTTATCTCTCTATTTTCTTTTAGGAATAACAATGAAGTATTCACCTGTCTGCTTAGCAATTTTCGTTGGCTTAACGCCTTTTTCATCCAGTGCCAATGAAGGCGCTACCAATAATAACTCTGTTGAAGTTATTGAAGTCAAAGGTAGTTATTTTAATAACTATAAAGTTGACCAAGCACATGGCGCAATGCGGACCAATGTTTCTTTATTAGAAACTTCTCAGTCGGTCACCGTTATTCCCAACTCGGTAATAACAGAACAATTAGCGACAACATTAGGCGAAGTATTAACGAATGACGCAAGTTTAACTGCTGGCTCTAAACAACGTAATCGTGAAGTATTCAATCTACGCGGCTTTGAACTAAGTTCTTCAAATGGCTACCTTAGAGATGGCCACCAACATTGGTCACACTACCAACAACCTATCGAAATCTTAGAAAATATCGAAGTGATTAAAGGTCCTTCAAGTATTTTATATGGTCAATCAGGGCCTGGTGGATTAGTGAATATGGTGACAAAAAAGCCAACTGCTAAAACATTATTTACGCTAGGTCTTGATGTTGACCAAGAAGGTTCAAGCCGATTATCGTTAGATGCTGGTGGCTCGTTAACTGATGATGAGTCATTACGTTACAGAGGCGTACTGGTTAAACAAGATGCTACATATCAACATGAGTACCAAAACAATGAACAACGTCAGCGCGATCGTTTTCTTGGTGCGTTAGTCATTGACTATGATATTTCAGACGATGCCATGGTGCGCCTTCATTATGACCGAACAGACGATGAAGCAGGGTTAGATACAGGTTCTTGGTTAGATGAAAAAGGCGATGTTATTGGTCATGATAAAACCATTCGTGATATGTCTTGGGCATTTACTGACATTACTGTTGAAAATATCGGTGTTGATATCAACTATGCATTAAATAATCAGTGGCAGGTTGCACTCGGCTACAATGAACAAAGCTTTAAACGTCAACGATTTGAATCGTCTCCTAAAAAACCCACAATTTTTTTAGAGGGCGACAGCTACACCTCTAAACCCTATGACCGTTTTGATGACTGGCAGTTTAAAACTGCTTTTATCGATTTTACTGGAGAATTTACCCTCGCCGGTCTCGATCATCAATTATTAATTGGCGCTAATTCTTTAGACTATTACTACGGACAACGTAAAGTAAATGGCGAGTCAATTGACTACTCTAGCGACCAAGAAGAGCCAACACGACCTGATATCAGCTACACAACTGACGATTCACTTTACACCAGTGCATATGATTACTATGGCATTTATTTACAAGACTTAATCACCTTAAATGATCAATGGCAAATATCGGTCGGAGGACGTTACGACAAGCAAAGTAAAGAAGGTGCGAACAATGAGTCGTTCTTACCTAAAGCTGGGCTTTTATTTCATCCTGATGCCCAAACCACTTTCTACGCGAGTTATTCAGAAGGGTTTGAACCCCAGAGCAGCGAAACACTAGAAAACGATCGAGATATTAATCACGGCATGAAGCTCGAGGCCATGACATCTAAACAACTTGAAATTGGCTCTAAGTGGCAATTATTTGATGAACGTTTATTAGTAACGACCGCTATTTTTGATATTACCAAAACAGGCAAGTTAATCACTGAAACAATCAACGGCGATCCTAATTTTGATACGCAAACTGAACAGGCAGGTGAGCAGCGCCACAAAGGTTTCGAAGTTGCTGCACAAGGCGCAATAAACGATAAGCTCTTTGTTATGGCATCCTTAATGAACTTAGCCGCAAAATACGACAAAGATGAAAATTATCAAGGAAAAACCCCTGTTGACGCTCCAGAGTGGTCAGCATCAATTTGGTCTCGTTATGAATTAACGGACCAACTTGCTCTTAATGCGGGTGCATTTTATCAAGGTGAACGTTTTGCCGATAGCGATAACACGATTTCCAAAGATGCTTATACCCGTATCGATATTGGAGCAACCTATAAGACCACAATAAGTGGCCAAGGTGTTGATTTCCGCTGCAACATACAAAACTTGCTCGATACTGAATACCTTGCTGGTGGTGGTATATCTAGCGTTACCGCAGGAGACGGAATTAGCTACCGATTAGCCGCACAGATATCATTCTAAATTGACTAAAAATAATGAGCAACAAATAGTTATTTGTTGCTCATTAATAAATTAAAGACCCTGATACCTGTTATGCAAATAAATAAAAGTACCTTAAATTTTTCTCGCCTGATTCATGTCTATGTGTCGATGACATTGTTGAGCTTACTGCTCTTTTTTTCAGTAACCGGCATTACCCTCAATCATCCTGAATGGTTTCGTGACAGCAAAGCTGACGTTGTAGAAAGAGCATTAATAATTGATTTATCTATGATTAAAAATCCGCCGTTAACACCACTACAAATTGTTAATGTCTCGACAGCTATTGAGCAAAAATTGTCGGTATCGTTAAATAACACGATTCTCGAAAGTAGCCAGGACGAATTATTTTTCAGTATAAAACGAGCAGGAAAAAATACCGCTATTACCCTCGATTTAGTCAGTGGAGAGTTGTTTTTTGAAGAAACTGACTACGGTTGGTGGGCGCTAATGAACGATTTACATAAGGGAAGAAATACCAGTGTTTTTTGGGGGTGGATTATTGATATAACCAGTTTACTTTGTATCCTGTTTGCCCTAAGTGGTTTTATTTTAGCCATGCCACAAAGACGATTTAATCGTACTTTAACGCTGAGTTTAACCGTGACTGTCGCCATGATTTTCACCGCTATCTGGTGGGTTTAAATCAATTAGCATTATTAACGATCTCTGCTTGTATGAGCACAAAAGGAACTTATATGAAGATAAAAAAAATCGGGTTATCACTTATTTTATTAAGCTTGATAAATTTTAATGCCATTGCCAATCCAAACAACTCAGCACCAGCACAATTAGAGCTTGAACTGACATTAAAACAGCAACTTGGCGAGTATCATCCGCCCTATGTTGCGAGCTGGATTGAAAACTCACAAGGAAAACCAGTACGTACCTTATTACTTTGGCGAGAAAAAACTAAATGGTTAAAGGACATTCGACGCTGGTGGCGTAAGGTCGGCAAAAAAGATGCTGACTTTGTTGACGGCATAACTTCTGCTACTCGTGCAGCAGGCAAGTATCCTCTGACTTTCTTGGCTGAAGATGATCAGAAAAAATCACTCATAAAAGGACAATATACGTTATTTATTGAAGTGGTCAGAGAAAATGGTGGACGGGTCATTTTACGCCAACCATTTGTATTAAATAACATAAAATCAACATTTACTTTAGCGGCAAGCCATGAAACTGATGAAATACAATTCACTGTGCTACCAAAATAAACGTATTCAATCCCTTAACTCAAAACGTAAACACTAGACTTGGAATATAAAATGACTTTAAAAAAAATAATCGCGTTCACCTTAACTTGTGCCATTAGTACACAAGCTTTCGCTCATTCTCGCTGGGTTTTACCAAGCCACTTTAATTTGTCTGCGGAACAAGGCGAATGGATCATGGTTGATATAACCGCATCAAATGAAACTTTTAATGTTGATAAAGCTATGGGTGCAGATTTAGTGAGAATTATTACCCCTAATGGCAAGCCATCAAGGGCTTCATCAAGCTATAAAGGTCATCGAAAAAGTGTCGCGGATTACTTCTTAAAAGATTCTGGGACCTATAAAATAACCAATAACAGTGAGGCTAGCTTTATTACCTCTTATACTATCGACGGAGAGCATAAAAGATTATCAGCCAATAAGACAGAATTAGCTGGCAAATTACCGACCGAAGCTATAGCGATCAAAACCACTTATCGTTATGCAAGAATAGAGAGTTATGTCACTTTAAATGCACCAAGTGATAACTTTAAAACCGAGGGTAAATTATTAGAATTGCTACCGGTTACTCATCCATCAGATATTGCTGAAAATGAAAAGGTAACTTTCAAATTTTTATTTAATGGTAAGGCACAAAAAGATGTTGCCGTAGAAATTACCGCCGACGGCGCACGTTACCGCAATAACCCGCAAACATTAACTTTGCTCTCAAATGAAAAAGGTGAAATCACCTTCACACCGAGCGCGGCAGGTCGATATTTATTAGTTGCTGAGCACAAAGAAGACACACCAAACTCTCCTTTAGCTGACCAGCAAATGGGCAGTGTCTTTTTAACATTTGAAGCACAACTTAATTAAACTAAAGTAACGTCAATAATTGTTTTACACTTCGGGCACTAGCCCCTTGGTTTTGTGTTACCACGCGGTAAGCATTTTCTCCCAATGTTTGCTGCGTTTTTTCTGATAAAAAAATATCAGCAATGACTTTACTTAGCTCATCAGTCATCTTCGCATTGTCTTGGTCAGTGAGCTCAACAATGCCTTTTTCAGCAACGAGTTGCTGCATAACCTCAACAAAATTACTCATATTAGGGCCAACAACAATCGGTTTTTTAAATAGCGCAGGTTCAAGTGGATTATGCCCACCAATATCAGAAAAACTGCCCCCCATAGTCACAACGCTAGCTAAAGCACACGTTGGTAACAACTCCCCTAAACTATCGAGTAACCAAACTTGTTTATCACGAGTTACTTTTTCTTGGGTGCTGCGCCGGGCAATATTATAACCTTGCGCTACACATAATGATGCAACATCATTAAAGCGCTCGGGATGACGCGGTACAATAATGAGTAATAGTTGTGGCAAGCTTTTCAGTAATTCAGCAAACGCATTTAACGCAATGCTTTCATCGCCTTTATGAGTACTGGCAACAACCCAGATTAATCGTTCGGTGACCACAAATTCAGCCAGCTCTTGCTGTTTATCTTTTATTGTTTGATTAACACTGATGTCAAACTTCACATTTCCAGAAACCTTGCAGCGAGCAGCATCGGCACCTAAGGCTAAAAAGTGCTCATAGTTCACTTGGCTTTGACATAACACTTTATCAAAACGGTTAATTGTCGGTGTGATTAACCAAGCTAGCTTGCGATAATTGTTCATCGATTTTTGTGATAAGCGGCCATTAATCAACAACAATTTTATTCCTTGATCTGCACTTTGCGCGATTAAGTTTGGCCACAACTCAGTTTCCATAAAAACCATCGCCTTTGGTTTCAATTTATTCAAAAATGCTGCCACACAAAAGGTACTGTCTAAGGGTAAATAACAATGTTGAACACGTTCCCCAAACAATTTTTTAACTTGCTCTGAACCCGTTGGAGTAAAAGTAGTAACAGTAACAACACGATGAGGTTTTGTTTCCAGCAGTTGGCTAATAAAACTCTTTAGGGCAATAACTTCACCGACACTCGCCGCATGAACTATAATGCCACCTGCTTTAAATTCTCGAGGTAAAAACCCTAAGCGTTCGCTGATACGTTGCCGATAAGCTTTTTGTTTTATTGAGCGAAACTGAAGTAACAACCAAACGATCGGGAGTAAGCAAAGAAAAACAAGTCGATATAACATTAAAGATAATTGATAACGCACAGAAAAAACTCTTTAGTTGTTGATAAACGCAGTATAGCGACTAAAGCAAACAATAAAAATACCCAAAGTCGATGGAGTTTGTTATCGTCGTGATATTAAAGGAACTAAAATAGTAGCGCAGGAAAATGAGCAAATTTCATTTCATCAAGAACATATTCAACCATGGCTTCGTCATGGTTAGCTTTATACTACTAGCGCCTTTATTATCCGCACAAGAATATAAAGAACCGACATATAATCAAGTAGATGTTAGCCAAGTAAATAAAAAAGATATGCCACAAAAAGTAACGTTTCACGCTGACGACGATTTTGTTTTATCGGCTAATTATTATCTCGGAGACACGCTTGGTGGCGGCGTATTATTACTCCATGACTGCTCCCACAGTAGCGAAAGCTATAATGTACTGGGTGAATTACTAGCCGAGCAAGGTATTAATGCATTAGCCATTGATTTTAGAGGCTATGGCGCAAGCGAATCTGAAGATTTTTCTCACCAAACGATAAAATACCAAGTAAAAGACATTGTTAGCTACCAAGCTGAAGTTGCCATGCTGACCTCCTATTGGGAAAAAGATGTTCTGGCAGCTTATAATTATTTACGCAATAAAATTGGCGAGCAACAACCTATCTCTCTTGTTGCCAGCGGTTGCTCAGTCAATGAAGCGGTACGCTTAGCAGAAAAGATTCGCATTAATAGCTTTGTTATACTTTCGCCTATTATGGATCATATAGAAAAAGAGCATTATAAAAACTTAATTGATATTCCTGCTTACTTCGTCAGTTCAGCAGATCATGCCGATAGCTTTTTAACCGCCCAAGAGCTATTTTCATGGAATGGCGACCGTCACTCAACCAGCCAAGTTTTTCAGGGCGTTGACCAAGGGCATAACTTATTGCGCCGCAATAAGTACCTAGCAATTAACCTGACTTCATGGCTAAACACCACTTTGAACTGATCAGTAAATACGCTTTATTTTTCGAAAACAGTATCGAGAATAATAGAAGAATTTGTCCGTTCGACCCCTTCTAGCGAACAAACTATATTAAGAATTTCATTTAACTTTTTTAATGTTTGTGCCTGAATGGTCGCTAACAAATCATATTGACCGCTAATAGAGTATATATGACTAATATTGTGTATTTTTCTTAACGCGATACAAATATTTCGCCTAAGATTAGGATTTACTTTTAGTGATACATTCGCCGAAATCAACTGATTACTATATTCACTGCCTAAAACAATACTGTAGGCTTTTATCACACCACTATTTTCTAATTTAGTTAAACGATTTTGTATCGCTGTGCGAGATACGCCAGTCGCTCTAGCAATGTCAGAAACGCTTGCTCGGGCGTTGCATCGTAAAATAGCGAGTAGCTCTTCATCTTTTTCTGTAATCATCATTTATACCCGTTAACCATTCAAAAAACCAATTAGACACTAAAAATAGTCAATTTGATAGTTTCACATGTCAATTTAACTAATCAAATAACCATAAAATTAACTAGTGTCACTTTTTTCAATCTTCATCTAGGATAATAATACTAGTATTATCCAAACCTATTAATAAGGAATTGTTGTGAACGACTCTTCAAACAACGCAAGTTTTTATGCACATTTAAATGATCAAATTGAGCAAGTTAAAGAAGACGGTTTATATAAAGCCGAACGTGTTATTACCACGGCACAACAACCGAACATTGCCGTAGCTAGTGGTGAAGCGGTAGTCAACTTTTGTGCTAACAATTACTTAGGTTTGGCCAATCATCCTGAGCTTATCGCTGCAGCAAAAGCAGGCTTAGACGAGCATGGTTTTGGTATGGCATCGGTACGCTTTATTTGTGGTACCCAAGACATTCACAAAACACTTGAAGCAAAATTAAGTCACTTTTTAGGCATGGAAGATACTATTCTTTACTCTTCATGTTTTGATGCTAATGCCGGTTTATTTGAAACCTTATTGGACGCCGAAGATGCGATTATCAGTGACTCATTAAACCATGCTTCAATTATTGATGGTGTGCGTTTATGTAAAGCAAAACGTTACCGTTACGCTAACAATGACGCCAGCGATTTAGAGCAACAACTCATTGCAGCTGATGCCGCAGGTGCACGTTTTAAATTAATTGCTACCGATGGCGTATTTTCGATGGACGGCGTTATCGCTAACTTAAAAGCAGTGTGTGATTTAGCTGATAAATATAATGCTTTAGTGATGGTTGATGACTCACACGCTGTCGGTTTTGTCGGTGAAGAAGGCCGAGGTAGCCACGAGTATTGTGATGTAATGGGCCGTGTTGATATTATAACCGGCACACTAGGTAAGGCTATGGGTGGCGCTTCAGGTGGTTACACCTCAGGTAAAAAAGAAACGATTGAATGGTTACGTCAACGTTCACGCCCTTACTTATTTTCTAATTCGTTAGCACCCGCTATTGTTAATGCGTCAATCACCGTGATTGATTTATTAGCCGAAGGCGGCAAATTACGTAAAACATTAAAAGATAATGCCCATTACTTTCGCACGAACATGGAAGCTGCAGGTTTTACCTGTGCGGGCGCTGATCACGCGATTATCCCAGTGATGTTAGGCGACGCAAAAGTAGCCAGCGAAATGGCGAGCCGCTTATTAGCGGAAGGTATCTACGTGATTGGCTTTTCATTCCCAGTCGTTCCTAAAGGGCAAGCACGTATTCGAACTCAAATCTCAGCCGCTCATACCCAAGAGCAACTTGATAAAGCCATCTCTGCCTTTATTCGTATTGGCAAAGCAATGAACATTATCGGTTAAGGTTAGGATTAAAGGAAATACCATGAAAGCATTAGCAAAGTTAAAAGCCGAACCCGGCATTTGGATGACTGAGAGTAAAAAACCACAACTGGGTCATAATGACTTATTAATTAAAATTAAAAAAACCGCTATTTGTGGCACCGACATTCATATTTACAACTGGGACGAATGGGCACAAAAAACCATTCCCGTTCCTATGGTGGTCGGGCATGAGTATGCCGGCGAAGTGGTCGGTATTGGTCAAGAAGTCAAAGGCTTTACTTTAGGTGACCGGGTGTCTGGCGAAGGGCATATTACCTGTGGTCATTGCCGAAATTGTCGCGGTGGTCGTACACATTTATGCCGAAATACTGTCGGTGTCGGTGTTAACCGAGAAGGCTCATTTGCTGAATATTTAGTGATCCCTGCTTATAATGCGTTTAAATTACCCGATGAAATATCTGACGATTTAGCTGCGATATTCGACCCTTTTGGCAATGCTGTTCATACGGCTTTGTCTTTTGACTTGGTCGGTGAAGATGTACTTATTACTGGCGCAGGTCCTATTGGCATTATGGCAGCAGCTGTTGCTAAACATGTCGGTGCGCGCCATGTTGTTATTACTGACATTAATGAATATCGCTTGGATTTGGCCCGAAAAATGGGCGCCACTCGAGCAGTTAATGTCAGTAAAGAAAGTTTAACTGATGTGATGACCGAACTAGGGATGACTGAAGGCTTTGACGTTGGCATGGAAATGTCGGGCGTACCTATGGCCTTTACGGCTATGTTAGAAAACATGAATAACGGCGGTAAAATCGCTATGCTCGGTATTCCTGGTCAAGATATGGCCATTGATTGGAGCCAAGTTATTTTTAAAGGCTTAACAATTAAAGGTATTTACGGTCGTGAAATGTTCGAGACTTGGTACAAAATGGCGAGCTTAATTCAGTCAGGTTTAGACTTATCACCGATTATTACTCATCATTTTGATATTGATGATTTTCAAAAAGGCTTTGATACCATGCGTTCAGGCCTTTCTGGTAAAGTTATCTTAAACTGGGAAAGTTAAACCTTTTGGTTTAATCAACTGACCTGTTAATGAAAATATAAAGCCAGCTAAAAAGCTGGCTTTTTTATTAACAATGCTGCTCTTGCTATCGGTAAGCAAGTTTAGAGATGAAATACCCCATCAATTCGTTATAATAAACATTATTTATTTTTCACCTCTTTTATAAGGCAATATTGTGACAACTCCCGGTAATTTATTTATTCTTTCCGCACCTAGCGGCGCAGGAAAATCTAGTTTAATTAAAGCCTTATTATCTCAAGAGTCGGCCAGACCGATGCAAGTGTCGGTTTCTCACACCACACGAGCACCTCGTCCGGGTGAAAATAACGCTGAACATTACCATTTTATTAATGTTGAGCAATTTCAAAAGCAAATTAAACAAAATGAGTTTTATGAGTATGCTGAAGTTTTTGGTAACTATTATGGCACCTCAGCATCTGCGATAGATAAACAACTTGCACAAGGTATTGATGTTTTTCTGGATATCGATTGGCAAGGCGCCAAGCAAGTACGGATAAAACAACCCAGTGTCACCACAATTTTTATTAGTCCGCCTTCAAAAGCAGAACTTGAAAACCGTTTAAAAAAGCGCGGACAAGATAGCGATGCCACCATTAAATCTCGTATGGCACAAGCAAAAGCAGAATGCTCGCACTACACTGAGTTTGACTACATTATTGTTAATAACGACTTTACTCAGGCGCTGAGCGACTTAACCACCATCGTTAATAACCAACGCCTAAAATGTCAGCAACAAGCGATAACGCATCAATTGATGTTCGATGAATTATTAAAAGACTAATATTTCTACTGTATTTTCACCTAGTATAGGTATATACCTTGCTTAATCGCCTGTAGCTCAGTAAACTACGGCACTATTTTATAAATTTTAAGTTGGAGTGACCAAATGGCTCGCGTAACTGTTGAAGGTGCTGTAGAAAAAGTAGGCAATCGTTTTGACTTGGTGTTAATCGCATCACGTCGTGCTCGTCAAATTGCCACAGGTGGTAAAGATCCTTTAGTTGACCCTGAAAATGACAAGCCTACCGTTATAGCTTTACGTGAAATTGAAGCCGGTTTAATCACTACTGAAGTAATGAACAATAGCGACCGTCATGAACAAGTTCAGCAAGACTCTGCAGAACTTGCTGCTGTTGCAGCCATTGTTGGTGGCGCTCAGCCACAGCTATAAAATCTTTTGTCGCCTTATAGCGACGAGATATAAACTAAACGCGTAATCATTGTTAATGATACGCGTTTTTTATTGTCAGTATTTAACGAATAACGTATTGTGTTATGCTGACTTAAAGCTTTGACTGGCGGAATAAGACCGTTCAGCTTAATCATCAAGGATTCAATGCGTGTACCTTTTTGAACCATTAAAAGAACTTGTTTCAAGCTATCTTTCTAAAGTACAAATTGACTTATTAAAGCAAGCTTACCTTGTTGCGCGTGAAGCGCATGAAGGACAAATGCGTTCAAGCGGTGAGCCTTATATTACTCATCCGGTAGCCGTTGCTTTAAACCTAGCAAAAATGCACCTTGACCATGAAACCTTAATGGCGGCATTACTCCATGATGTTATTGAGGATACTCCGGTAACTAAAGACGAATTAGCCGAATTATTTGGCTATACCGTTGCTGAATTAGTTGAAGGTGTCAGTAAGCTTGATAAATTAAAGTTTGATAACAAAGAAGAGATGCAAGCGGAAAACTTCCGTAAAATGATACTTGCCATGGTGCAAGACATACGCGTAATTCTGATTAAACTTGCCGACCGCACGCACAACATGCGCACGCTCGAATCTTTACGTCCAGATAAACGTCGACGTATTGCCCGTGAAACATTAGAAATTTACGCCCCCATTGCTAACCGTTTGGGTATTCACGATATTAAAAGTGAATTAGAAGTTTTAGGTTTTGAAGCCCTTTACCCGATGCGCGCACGTGCGTTAAAGTCAGCGGTAAAAAAAGCCCGTGGTAATCGCAAAGAAATTATTAATAACATTCAAGAAGAAATTGCGGCTCGTCTTAAAGAAAGTGGGATTGAAGCGCAAGTTATTGGCCGAGAAAAGCACCTTTATTCTATCTATCGTAAAATGCTCAATAAAGAATTAATGTTCAATGAAGTTATGGATATTTACGCTTTTCGTGTCATCGTAGAGAATAAGATCGATAATTGTTACCGAACACTTGGCGCTGTGCATAACTTATTTAAACCGATTGAAAGCCGCTTTAAAGATTATATCGCTATTCCCAAAACAAATGGTTATCAATCGCTGCATACTTCATTGATTGGTCCACATGGCATCCCTGTTGAAATTCAAATTCGTACACAAGATATGGATCAAATGGCAGACAAAGGAGTAGCCGCTCACTGGTTGTACAAACAAGACGGCGATAAGAGTGGCACCACAGCTCAAATGAAAGCTCGTCGTTGGATGCAAAGTTTATTAGAATTGCAACAAAGTGCTGGTAGTTCATTTGAATTTATTGAGAACGTAAAGTCAGACTTATTTCCTGAAGAAATTTATGTCTTTACCCCAGATGGACGCATTATTGAATTACCCATGGGCGCAACTGCTGTCGATTTTGCTTATGCTGTACACACTGATGTTGGTAATTCATGTGTCGGGGTTAAGGTCGATCGTAAACCTTATCCACTAAGTCGAGCTATTGATTCAGGGCAAACCATTGAGGTTATTACGTCTTCTGCTGCTCGACCGAATGCCACTTGGTTAAACTTTGTTGTTACTGCTAAAGCACGCTTACAAATTCGTACTTATTTACGTTCACAAGAGCAAACAGAATCTTATGGTTTAGGACGACGTTTATTAAGTCATGCCTTAGGTAAAGTCCATATCGAAGATATTGACCAAGCAAAAATTGATCAGGTTGTTAAAGAGACCGGTAATACCAGTCTTGATGGTCTACTCGTCAATATTGGCTTAGGTAATGCGTTAAGCATAGGTATTGCTAGACGATTAACCGATGAATTTACTATAGATAGTGCAGAAAGTGGCTTCGCCGATCCAAACAGTAAAACCAAAATGCCAATCAAAGGCAGCGAAGGTATGTTGGTCAGTTACGGAAAATGTTGCCGTCCTATTCCAGGAGACGCTATATTAGCTTACTTGAGTCCTGGTAAAGGTTTAATGGTGCATCAACAAGGTTGTCGTAACATTAAAAACCATGAACAAGGTAGCTTATTTCCAGTAAAATGGGACAGTGACATTAACCGAGACTTCATTGCAAAATTACGTATTGAAATAATGAATCATCAAGGTGCACTCGCCGCATTGACCAATGTTATTGCTAAATGTGAATCCAATGTTCATGCGTTAAATTCTGGTGAAAAAGACTCGGGATTATATGCGATTGACATGGAAATAACCTGTCGAGACCGCGTTCATTTAGCCGATATTATTCGAAAAATAAAAGTGATGATTGATGTTCAGCGTGTTGTGCGCAATAAGTAGTCAATCATCTTTAACAAAATTACTATGTAGGAAATACTATGAAAACAATTATCAGTACAGATAACGCACCCAGTGCAATCGGCACATACAGCCAAGCGGTAAAAGTTAATAATACCGTTTACCTTTCAGGCCAGATCCCTCTTATTCCAGAGACAATGACTGTTGTTTCTGAAGACTTTACCGAACAAACTAATCAGGTATTTAAGAACTTAGTTGCGGTATGTGAAGCCGCAGGCGGTAATATTAACGATATGGTGAAGGTAAACATTTTCATGATGGATCTCGCCAACTTCGCAACAGTAAACGAAGTAATGAGCCAATATTTTCAGCAACCCTACCCAGCACGCGCTGCGGTACAAGTTTCTCGTTTACCCAAAGACGTATTAATTGAAATAGATGGCGTGATGGAATTACCTAACGTCGGCTAATTTCCGCTGTTAACTGTAAAGTATATTCTCCCCCTTAAATTTAACGGTTGCACCTAACCATTAAATTTAAGAGCAAGTTGTCAACAATAGGTAAGCAATCTCGTATACAGATTTGTTTAGCGATTTTTAGATGATGAACCATAAAGTGTAGATGTGAAGTGTAATGACTCCTGAAAGATTAAAAAGAATAAACACGATGCTCGATAAACGCCAACCAGATTTAACTGTTTGTATGGAAGGTGTTCATAAGTCACATAACCTTGCCGCGGTTGTTCGCACCGCCGATGCTGTTGGCGTTAGTGATGTACATGCCATCTGGAAAAGTGATGAAATGGAAGTACGTGGCGGCAGTGCTGCGGGTAGTCAAAACTGGATTGATGTGCACAACTACACGACAACTAAAGATGCTATTGATGAATTAAAAAAGCAAGGCATGCAAATATTGGTAACCAACCTTTCTGATAGCGCTGTAGATTTTCGTGAGATCGATTACACCAAACCAACGGCTATTATTTTAGGCCAAGAAAAGTTTGGTGCTTCAGATATTGCACTTGCAATGGCCGATCAAGATATTGTTATTCCTATGGTTGGCATGGTGCAATCGTTAAACGTTTCTGTCGCTTCGTCTGTGGTTTTGTATGAAGCACAACGTCAACGTCAATTAGCTGGAATGTATGACACTGCTCGAATTGATGATAATCGCCGTCAGCGTTTCTTATTTGAAGGTGGACATCCTATTTTTGCTGAAGCATGTAAACGTAAGGGCTTACCTTATCCTGTGATTGATGAAGAGGGACAAATCATTGCCTCTGAACCATGGTGGGAACAAATGCAAATGACTCAAGCGGCTTGGAAAGCATTAGATAATTAATCGACAGCATTGCTGAAATTTTATAGCTAAGCCCTTAAATATGCCATTTAGGTGATTTGACTATATGATAAAAGGACAATAACTTAGTGTCAAAAGGGCTAGCCAAACTCGCACAAATAGCCATCACCAGCTTAAAAGGTGTTGGTCCAAGCATGGCAGAAAAACTTGAAAAAGTTGGCTTGCGCTCACTACAAGATTTACTTTTTCATTTACCCAATCGTTATGAAGACCGGACTCGTGTTACCGCAATACGAGACTGCTTTCCTGGTGTTTTCACTAATATTATTGGTGAAATCACTGGTAGCCAAATCATTAATGGCAAGGGACGTATGTTACTGGTTACCGTTCAAGATACTTCAGGAACAGTCACCTTACGTTTTTTTCGCTTTAGCGCTGCACAAAAAAATAGCTTAGCATTAGGGCTGAACATTCGCTGTTATGGTGAAATTAAACGTGGCGCTCGTGGTTTTGAAATAATTCATCCTGAGTATAAATCCCTTGATGAAGACCAGCCTTTAACCGAGGTAGAAGAAACACTAACCCCCGTTTACCCAACAACTGAAGGCTTACGGCAAATAACTTTACGTAACTTAACCGAGCAAGCGTTAATTAGATTAGAACGAGGCCAAGTTGAAGAGTTATTACCTGATGAGTTTAATTTGCAAAATTATTCTCTTGCGCAAGCTTTGGCGCTTATTCATCGTCCACCCCCTGAAACTTCAGTGATACAACTGGAAGAGGGTAAGCATCCAGCACAGTTGCGATTAATAAAAGAAGAATTATTGGCGCATAATTTAAGTATGCTGAAATTACGCCAGTCTAGTGATGCTCATCGTTCAATCTCTTTAATCGATGATCAAGTACTCAGTGATAAATTTTTAGCCTCATTACCTTTTTCACCCACCAATGCTCAAGTGAGAGTGGTAAAAGAAATTCGTCAGGACCTGATGAAAACTCAGCCAATGATGCGCTTAGTACAAGGTGATGTGGGTTCAGGAAAAACCTTAGTAGCGGCACTTGCAGCACTCACCGCTATCAGTAAAGGCTTTCAGGTTGCCTTAATGGCGCCAACAGAAATATTGGCAGAACAACATGCCCTTAATTTTAAAAACTGGTTTGAACCGCTTGATATCAGCGTCGGCTGGCTAGCTGGAAAAACGAAGGCAAAAGCAAGACGTAGCGCACTAGAGCATATCGAAAATGGTAGTATGCAGATGATTGTTGGTACCCATGCTTTATTTCAAGATAAAGTTATCTTTCATAATTTAACACTGATTATTATTGATGAACAACATCGCTTTGGTGTACATCAGCGTTTATCACTACGCGAGAAAGGCGCTTTTGAGGGTAATTATCCGCATCAATTGATTATGACAGCAACTCCGATCCCTCGCACGTTAGCCATGACTGCCTATGCCGATTTAGACACCTCTATTATTGATGAACTTCCCCCAGGAAGAACCCCGATAAATACCATCGCCTTACCTGACACACGCCGTGAAGATGTAGTTGAACGCATTCGAAAAGGCTGTGTAGAAGACAATCGACAAGCTTATTGGGTGTGTACATTAATTGAAGAGTCTGAAGTATTACAATGCCAAGCAGCAGAAGATACGGCGGTGTATTTACAAGAGCAACTAGCAGAATTAAAAATTGGTTTGATACACGGAAGAATGAAAGCCGCTGAAAAACAGTCAGTAATGGAAACGTTTAAAAAAGGCGAACTAGACTTATTGGTGGCGACAACCGTTATTGAGGTCGGTGTTGATGTCCCCAATTCCAGCTTAATGGTCATTGAAAACCCTGAACGGTTAGGCTTAGCGCAACTCCATCAGCTACGTGGTCGTGTAGGAAGAGGTACAGTCGCTTCACATTGTGTCTTAATGTATAAAAGCCCACTCTCTAAAACCGCAACCAAACGCTTAGCGGTATTACGTGAAAGTAATGACGGCTTTGTTATCGCACAAAAAGACTTAGAAATACGAGGTCCAGGTGAATTTTTAGGTACCAAGCAAACGGGTCTCGCCGATCTAAAAATAGCAGACTTGCTCAGAGATGCGCATTTAATTCCAGAAGTACAGCAACATGCTTATCTTATTTGGAAAAAACACCCACAAAATGCCCAAGCGATTATTCAGCGTTGGATGGGAGATCGCGAATACTTTACCAATGCTTAAGCTGCTTTATATAGAAATAAAACAGCTAAGCCAAGACGAAAGCGCAAATTACTTTCTTATTATTCTCAATAAATACAAGCTCAACAATAAACCAAAGCTTATTGCTCCTCCACCTGAGGTTTTCACTTTTGCTGGTGCGGTAACAACAACAGCAGGTGCTTTACTAACCGTGATGCTTCTGGTCGTTTTAACGCTAAGGCCTGTGCTATCCATTACCGTTAATTCAACACTATAGGTACCAGCCTGAGTAAAAGTGTGATTAGGGTTTTGTATGTTACTGGTACTATTATCATCAAAATCCCAAGCATAACTATATTGTGAATCCCCCCCGACTGGACTTGAAGTAAAGGTCACCACTAAATCATTAGCTGAATGAGAAAATGAAACGCTTAAATCGGACGCTTCCGAGGAGCTTGAAAGTGTTACGGTTGCCGAAGTACTATCAGAGCTTTGCAAGTCGACCTTCATGCTAAAATCGAGTTTGGGTAGGATAACACCAGACTCAGGTTGACTTGGCGAAGAGTAATCATTGGAATCGCTAAAGAAACTCTTTGCAACATTATGCACATCACCGTTAAAAGGTTGTTGGTCGTATAAACTAAATGCCGCGTCGTGTATCTGATATGCCGAATTTCTGTTACTGCCATTAGACGCCTTTACTAAGTTTTGATCAGCATCAACCACACCGATAAATAACTGGCCAGCATGTTCATCTACCTTATTGTCAGCAATATTTTCATTACGATACCAAAGTAAAACACCCGCATCGTAGCCAATATTTTTTAAGCGGCTATCAACACTGGTATGACTGCGTAATTGAACATAATAGTAATGGGGTAAACCGGCAATTTTATCAGCTAAACGGCTAAAGCCCGCAAGTGTAGCTTGATTTTCTACTTCGCCATCGATAGCAAAGATCTCACTCGCACCATTGAATACTTTTATTTCATCTGCGACAAAGCCATAACCCCCTTCCGCTTGATCGGTAACATAATTAATTTTAATGACAACACTTTGTCCAGCAAAGCTAGCAAGATCAAAGGTTAAATCAGTCCATTTTAAATCACCTTCTGCATTGGCAATATCCGCTGAATTTCCGCTGATATATTCACCTATACTGGGGTAATATGGATTGCTATTTTGGCTGTAATTTCCCTTAATTACGGTGTTGTTTACTAATACCTGCAGGTAATCATAGTCTTGTTCTATTTCCCAGCGCGCTTTCATCGACAATGTCGGGGTACCTGCTGGCAGGTCGACTGAGAACGACATACTGTTTTCCAACATATCACCCTTATTAGAATAAAATTGATATTCTCCCGCGTAAGCAGCTGGAAAATCTAATACAGAGGGCGGTAAGTTCACCTTAATCTGGTTAACCGCAGTATGATCAACCGTACTAACCAAGGAGATACTCTCATTGTTTAATGTCGCAAAATCAACTTGCCGTTGAGTTATCCAGTTGCCTTGATAACGCTCCTGTAGATAATCACGGGCCAAAGGACTAAAAGCAGATGGGCGAGTTCCTGCTGGAGAGCCCAGCCAAGTACCAGAAGCCATAACTGACCATTCTGAAACAGGCGCCCCAATATCACTACTATCGATATCATATTCGTCAAGTAAACCTAAATCATGACCAAATTCATGGACAACAACGCCCGGAGCCGCATCAATCGGATTAATGGTATAACCAAACGCTTTTATCTCAGAGCCAGGAATAGTGGCTGGTTGATCACCCGCATCATTGAGCACAAAACTTCGATGTGACCAAATAGCATCTTCGGCTAAATTACCACCACCGGCTTCCTCACCGATACTCGCATGGAAAAGCATAATATGATCAATAATACCGTCAGGTTCATTAACATTTCCGTCTCCGTCAAAATCAAATAAATCAGTTTTGTCGTAAGGGGATAAATCTAAACCATTAGCAACAAGTTGTGTAACTGCTTCAACAACAAGCGCCTTAACATTTTGATCATTTTCGGTTTCTTCGTCGTTACTACCATAATAACTGGCATTATTCTCTGCAGTCACCCAGCCCTTAACTTGGCCGGTAAAAAAGAATTTCTGACCAGACTCATGTTGATAATATTGATAAGCCGATTCAATATTTTGTCCTGATGGACCATCAAATCCACTCGTAGAAAATAAGAGCTCATTATAATGAGCAGGCGAATAATTCTCATAAAACATATCGGTATCATTCGCTGACAAACCATTATCGTTATGCTTTAAATCATTAAAATCGATCAGTATCGCTAAAATATTAACCGTGGTTTCAACGTCAGTATCCGCTGTTTCTTGTAATAAATAATGGGCTATTTGCGTTTTTTTCAATTGACTATTGAAGCCCATCTTTTCACGGCGTTCTCCACTACTAAAACGTTCAGCGGCTACCACTTTTTTTGATAAGGCCTGAGGCAAAAATTTAGGTTGAAATGACTTTTTTATCAGATAGTTAGACAGTGCTTGCTTTTTTTGTTGGTCAGTGGCGTTTATTGACAATTCACCTCTTTTTTCTAACCAATAGAGAATACGCTCTTTGTTAATAACACCAGCATCTGCTGGTGAACTTTTTGAAAAACGTTTTATATCATCAGTATTCTCTGCTCGTAAAGGCAGCTGACTTATCAAGACCAACAAAGCTAATAGATAGGGTATCTTCATGAGTTTTCCTCGTGTCACTTGTTATTTAGCACAGTTTTTCAAAGCCGCGTTTTTCTTACGAATATAGTTATTAACTGCATGCTCTATTTCTTCATTAGATAATGAACCATCAATTTTACCATTGGCAATTAACCGCTCTTTTAACTTTTGCGTGTTTTTAAGTGGTGGTATCGTTGACTGGCGACAAACAACTTTTTTTATAATAACTTGTTCACTGCTATTTTTAGCGGTTAGTGGTGCTGCTGTTTGCTGACACCCCAGTAATAAAGTCATTACGACCCCTAAATAAAATTTCATAACACCACCGTATGTAACAATAATATTAACCATAATACAGCATATTAATTAGTGGATAAAGTTTGACCAGCACAGTCCATTTAATAAAAAACCCCTCCACTTGATTTCAAGTGTTAATAATTGCGAAAAAATACGGTAAACTGTCAGTAATTTTAGCGATAAGTGAATGTTAGATGGCCGCTCAACAAGATAATCATCAAGAAAATGGATCAAATTCTTCAAGTGACAACACCACACATTTTGGCTTTCAAACGGTAGATAAAAACGAGAAAGAGTCAAAGGTTGCCAGTGTATTTCACTCTGTCGCCGCGCAATATGATGTAATGAATGACTTAATGTCTTTTGGTATTCATCGCCTTTGGAAACGCTTCACCATAGATGCTAGTGGCGTACGTCCTGGTAACAAAGTACTAGATTTAGCCGGTGGTACTGGCGATTTAACCGCAAAATTTTCACAGCTAGTTGGTCGTGAAGGTAAGGTTATTCTTGCTGATATTAATAGCTCTATGCTCAATGTTGGTCGAGATAAGTTACGTGACAAAGGTTTAGTACAAAATATTGAATACGTACAAGCCAATGCACAATACTTACCCTTTGAAGACAACACCTTTGATATTGTCACCATAGCTTTTGGTTTACGTAACGTTACGGACAAAGATATGGCGCTAAGATCTATTTACCGTGTATTAAAACCCGGTGGTCGTTTATTGGTGCTAGAATTTTCAAAACCAGAACATCAGTTAATCAGTAAGGCTTACGACTTTTATTCTTTTAATGTTCTTCCTAAAATGGGCGAATTAGTGGCTAAAGATGGTGATAGCTATCAATATTTAGCCGAGTCTATTCGCATGCACCCTGATCAAGAAACATTAAAAGAGATGATGGATTCAGCGGGTTTTGAACAGACAAGTTTCAAAAACCTTACCGGTGGTGTTGTTGCCCTACACAAAGGGTATAAATTTTAATCGTGACAAACTTCAGTAGTCAGTTAATGTTTCAACAAACGCTTTGTTCAACTGTAGAGTTTGCCTTTAATCAGGCACTCGCAATCAGTGTTAAGGGTGCCAGTGTTTTGCAGACCTTAGAAGAAAAAACATTGACCATTTTATTATCTGAGTTAGGTTTTCCACTAAGTTTCTCTGTTAATAACAACAAAGTGTTAGTGACTGGCCTAACTGAACGTAGCGACTGTACAATAAATACGAGTATAAAAACCTTACGTGAACTAAAGAAAGAGCAACAAATTACAGAGTTAATCAAGCAAGAGAAACTTGATGTTCAAGGTGACATTAAAGTTGCTCAACAGTTTGCTAATATTGCCCAATCATTAGAAATTGATTGGCAAAGCGAAATTGCTCAACATATTGGTGATATTCCTACTTATAAGTTGTCGCAGTTAAGTAAGCGCTGGGCGAAAAAAATTAATTTTGCCACACAACAGATACAAGCCGACGCCAGCGAATGGCTAGTGCATGAAAAACGCTTAGTGGTTACAGCCAGTCAACTTGGTAACTTTAGTGAACAGGTTACTGAATTAACTAAGCAAACAAATACAGTAGCGGAACGTATTCAGCGACTTGCTGAAAAAATAACTCCCTTAACTTAATTCTCAAGGAACATTGTGAGCAGTTTACGACTTTATCGCATCATCAAAACACTTCTTCAGTTTGGTCTTGATGAACTGATCCCAAGCCATATGATACCTTGGTATGCAAAACTTATTCGCTTATCATTATTCTGGTTACGTAATAAACACCAAGATAAGCCTTCAGCCTTGCGACTTCGCCTAGCGATTGAATCTTTAGGTCCGGTGTTTGTAAAGTTTGGCCAGATGTTGTCAACCCGTCGTGACTTACTTCCTGAAGATTTTGCCAACGAACTGGCATTACTGCAAGATCAAGTACCTGCTTTTGATGGTGAATTAGCCAAGGCTATTGTTTTAGAAGCCATAGGTGAAGAAACATTTAATCAGCATTTTAGTGATTTTAATAGTAAACCTCTTGCTTCGGCGTCAATTGCCCAAGTGCATACAGCCACCTTGCTGCAAGACGGACAACCCTTTGAAGTAGTCCTTAAAGTTTTACGCCCCAACATTACAGAGACAATTTTAGCTGACGTAAAAGTCATGTCGCTATTTGCGGGTGTTGTCGCTAAATTTTTACCTGATGGTAAACGACTACGCCCAAAAGAGGTCGTTAATGAATACCGAAAAACGATTGTTGACGAACTAGATCTCAACCGTGAAGCCGCGAATGCAACCTTATTAAAGCACAATTTTTCCCAGGGTAATGCCAGCGATAGCGTATTATACGTACCCAAGGTTTATAGTGACTTTAGCCATGAAAACGTAATGGTTATGGAACGTATTTATGGTATTGGCGTTGGAGAGATAGCGACACTTCAAGGGCTTGGCGTAGACATGAAATTACTTGCTGAGCGTGGGGTTGAAGTGTTTTTTACCCAAGTATTTCGTGACAGCTTTTTTCATGCTGATATGCATCCAGGCAATGTTTTTGTCGATGCAACAAACCCTGCCGATCCAACATGGATAGCGATAGATTGTGGTATCTGTGGTACGTTAAACCGTGAAGATAAACGCTACTTGGCCGAAAATTTTGTCGCGTTTTTTAATAGAGATTATCGGAAAGTTGCCGAGCTTCATGTCGACTCTGGCTGGGTACCAAGCGAGACCAGTGTTGATGAGTTTGAATTTGCTATTCGCACTGTTTGCGAACCGATATTCAACAAACCCTTATCAGAAATATCTTTTGGGCAAGTGCTGGTAAGCCTTTTTAACACCGCCAGACGATTCAATATGGAAGTACAACCACAACTGGTTTTATTACAGAAAACCTTACTCTATATCGAAGGCTTAGGCCGACAACTATACCCACAACTCGACTTATGGCAAACCGCTAAACCTTTCTTAGAGAATTGGGTAAAACAGCAAATGGGTGTTAAAGCCGTATTTAAAAAGATAAAAGAGAATCTGCCTTTTTGGAATGAAAAACTGCCTGAAATGCCAGACCTGCTTTATGATTATTTAAAAACGACTCAAGTAACCCGTCAAAAGCAAATGCACTTATTCACTGAATTAAAAACGCAGCAACACAAAAATCATAAAGTTATTATTGGTACTTTGCTTTTTAGTACCTTATGTATTTGTGCAGCCATTATATTTCACTAATACCTGCTTCAACTGTCTGAGTAGATATCAGTAATGAGGTTATCTCACGTTAATCTAAGCTGAGATAATTACTTCCGGAGATATCCGTTCGAGGACTAAATCTAAGTTGACGTTATCGGCTTGAGACGAAATAAATTTTTTGAGACGACAAAGCATTATTATTTTGTGACTATTTGAGGTCTTAACTACTAGTGTTATAAAGGCCGCTAACCAACATTAACGATCACTCTGCGGACATTCCTGACGTTATCTACTGATTATTCTTCAGGTCAACTGATAGCCCAGCCTGTGTGAAAACTAATTATTGTAAGTTTTCATTATTGGGGGTTTATATCAGCTCTTTATAAGGCTTCGCGTAGCGAAGCCAATATTTATGAATATCCATGCTTTATATTTTTTATGAGTTCAAAATTGCTTATATTGACGCGTGTTTTGAACATATTCCAGTGTTTTAAAGGGAAGCATAGCCCTTAGGCCACCATCACTTCCTTCATCAACTTTTCTGTTCCAAAGATATTGAGCGTTCTTTTTAAATTATACGCTAATACATGCAGGTTCAATTCTGTACTGACATTTTTAAACCCTCTTGTTAAAAGATGCGTGGCTCCTGCCCACAACTTAATCGTACCAAAGGGATGTTCAACCGTTTGTTTTCGTTGAAGCATCGCATCAGGCGTTGCTTTGAGCAAGGCGTCCATTTTTTCCATATCAGTTTCATGGATCCAACGTCTCATTCTTCTAGGGTCTTTTTTAGAACGGGTACATTGGCTTCGGATAGTACAATTTTTACAAGCCATACCATTGAAGTAAATTTTGATATCTAACCCTCCTTCTATCGCATTGAATCGATGTTGAAGCTCATTTCCCGCAGGGCAAATATAAACATCACTATCTTGATTGTATTGAAACAGTGACTTGTTAAAAACCCCTTTCTTGTCAGAGCCTGATGTATCGGTTTTAGGTACAAGCGTCAATACACCTAGATCTTGAGTATCTTTAATATCTTGTCGGCTGTAATAACCTTTATCCGCCAATATTGTTGTAACACTTTTCCCCAATGCTTTAAGTGTCTGTTTGGTCATATTGCACAACTGGCCTCTATCTGTTGTATTGGTGACTTCGTGAGCAACAATTAAATGATGTTTGGTATCGACAGCGCTTTGTATGTTATAGCAAATAGCTCGCGTCATACCCTGTGTTTTCATCAAGCGACAATCAGGATCGACCGTTGATATCTGTTTATCAGGATGATTATTAACGGCTAGCTCCATCTCTTTTAGTTCAACGAGATGCTGTTTTAGGAAATCTAACTTAGATTCAATATTAGTAATGTCTTTTGGTGAGTTCTCTTGTGAATCTGATTGTTCAAGCTGCTTAAAATATTTATTAATATGTTTTTCAACTAGCTCTATATGAAACTTCACTTTGCTCGGTGTGTAGTTTTTATCTTTGTTGTTGGACGCCCTAAACTTACTACCATCAATGGCAACGGTCGCTTCACTAAACATATTAAATTTATGGCACATTTGAACGAAGGTTTTACACGTGTTTTTAATTCCACGATGGTTATCTTTTCTAAAGTCAGCAATCGTTTTAAAGTCTGGAGATAAACGTTCCGTGAGCCACATAAGTTCAACATTACGTTGTGTTTCTCGCTCTAGACAGCGTGACGACTGAATTCTGTTTAAATAACCATAGATATAAATCTTGAGTAATATGGCGGGATGATAATCAGGTCGGCCAGTTGCTTTAGATTGAACACCTTTGAAACCAAGGTTTTCTAAATCTAAACCATCGACAAATACATCAATTACTCTAACAGGATTTTCTTTAGCGACAAAATCTTCAAGCATTTCTGGAAAGAGGGTTGCTTGGGAGCGAGATGAACCTTTAATATGACGTGACATACAGCCAACATATAATCAATTAACCTAATGAATATTATAGCAAATATTGAGTGATATATTATCTTGTTTTGAGATTGATTGATCATAAGTATCCGGTGCTTATTCGAAAAAGTGATCAAAACGTTTTCACACAGTCTGAGCCAATAGCCGACATTAGCTTCTGTGCATCCCTGATCATATCTAGAAGAATATTAGACAGAATTTTCTATTCGTCTTTAAGACGGATTTAAGACGGATTTAAGACGGATTTGAGACTTGAGTTCAAACTGGCTAACAACAACGGATAAAACTCCGTTAGTACGCATTTAATAAATTTTATCATCTTATTTTATTCTAAATTCGTTAATATAAGAAGATATAATTTATCAAATAAATCAAAGTCTTGATGGTTTAATTGTATCAACGGATGACATGTCAAACCAACTGATTACAAGTCAGTTGCTAGATGGTGTTAAGGTTTTGAATATACTGATCTGTAGTGGTGTTGATGTGTTGAAATACAATAATTAGCACCACTGAGTTTCAATCAACTACACTACTAAAGTACGTGTTTTAGCTAGATTAAGGTGATTTTTGTGATGATTTATATGTAATTGTTAATGAAGTTCAATCACCTAATAATACTTATAGGCTGAAACTGATTTAAATCACAGTTTGTGATTGTTATATAATAAATTCACCTGGTTGATAAGCTGCTTTATGTCAGGTTATTTTACAATATAACTTTTTAAATTCCGTATGGACTTTTATTGTGTTGAAATTGTTTGGTATTTTAACTCTGGTGTGATTTTTGCTTTAAATACGAAAGATTAATAAACTGCTATTTTAACACATACCCTACCAAAATTAATGGAAAGGGATTAAAAGGAAATACAAATGAAATTTAGATTTTTGAATGCTGCTTTAGCAAGTTCAATGTTCTATGTTGGCTGTTTTGCTAATGTAGCTCATGCCGGTTTGATCTCGTTGGATGGAAATTTTGTATCAATTCAAGTTTCTGATAATGGCACGTTAGGTAACGGAACATCTGGTCCACAGTTAAAATATGATAGTACTGGAACAGGTACTTTTGCCACTGGTATCTATAATGATTGGATGTTGCCAGGTTCTCCTTGGGAGGGATTTAGTATTTCGACAGCCGAAACTGGATTATTATCAAATCTTAATGGTTCATCGTTTGAAATATCAGGGGTAACTACCGATACTTCCGGAATTTCGATATATGATTCATCAGCAACCTTTACCGCTGATTATGGTTCGTTTTTTAGTATAACAACCAACACTTTTTTTAATGATAATAGTTCTTATGTAGGCTTTAATACAACTTTAACTGCTTTGGTTGATTTAAGTGACGTGTTCTTTTCGAGACAGTTTGATCCTGATTGGCATACAAGTACATGTACCAATTTTGATACTACAAATACAAGGCATAGTGGTGATCTGGTAACTGCAACAGAAGGTTGTGAAAACAAAGTGATAGGGATTCAAACTGATAGTAAACTGGTTCATAATGTGGGTCTCGGTAATTGGGAAACTGATCCTAGTTATTGGCTTGGAGGTCCACAAAGCGGCGCTTTTGGTGATAATGCTATAGGTATAGGCTTTGATTTGGGGAGTTTAAAAACAGGTGAAAAAATCGATATCAAATACAATTATGTAATGGGGCTTTCTGTTGACACTTTGGATATACCACGCACGGATGTACCAGAGCCATCTACACTTGCTATTTTCGCATTAGGAATGATTGGTTTAGCATCACGTCGATTTAAGAAACAATCTTAATTCAACTGATTCAGTATCAAAATTAATTATCGACGACGGTATGCCTGAATAAAACCATGTAACCTAATGTTGTCGATAATCATCAAGAAGCATCTTCCAATTTTGTAGATGCTTCTTTTGCTCATAAAGCTGCGTTAATCGACGTATGTGATTTTGTAATGTTCGTTTTGAAACTGTTATTTTTGCTTGTCCAAACTGATACCCTAAAAAGTCAAAACGATTATTAATTCTACCAATCGTGGTTTTATCAGGGTGTTGTTTTAATTTTAGTTTTTCAAAATGTTGATTAACCGTTTTTATCGCTTTGCGTAATTTCCACCTTGATGGTGATAATACGATGATGTCATCCATGTATCGTCGGTAATAAACGTTTTTACCTTCCATTTCTTTATCTAACTCAACTAGGTAAAAACTCGATATAATAGGGCTTAACGGGCAACCCGATGATATACCTTGTTTAATATCTTTAAATAATCCACCTGATTCAACACTTCTTTTTAAATACTGTGCTAGTAAGTTCATTACCGCTTTATCTTTGATGTAAACCGATAACTTATCTAACAATATCTCGTGGTTTATCGATTCGTAATAAGATTTAACATCCGTTCTAAATACAAAGATATTATTCGTTATTTCACGTTGTATTGAAGTTACCGTTTGTTTGCTACCTCCATGCCCTTTTAAGTGTGTACACAGCTTAGATGAAGGTAAATAACGCTGTAACACCAGTGATAACAACTTCAACACCACACTATCGATTGATGTCCATAAGTGAATAACTTCACCTGATGATTTAGTTATCTTTTGCAATGGTTGAAAGTTAAATGTATTTGATATTAATTCATCAATAAGTTGTGGTTTAATTTTATTCCAATGAAAACGTACATCCCATACATCACTGTTATCAGGAAAGTGTTTTCGTTGTTTACATAACCACCTAAACGATTCATCTATTAAATCTTCAGATACTAATTCGGTTATCACTTAATGAATACACCACTTTAAAATATTCTATACCTATTGATTTATTAGTAGTGGTATTCAATAAAAATTACTACCATAGGATACTTAATCCTTTGCTATGCCACATGTGTAAAAGCCTTCAGACACTTTAACTGATTATTCATCACTACTGGTATGATTTTTATAGTTTTTGACAAAAAATAATCCATACATAACCTATCCTTTTTACGATTAATTGTCGAAATGGTCGCAGTTAAATAAGCAAAGGCTTATGTCCGGTTTCGTATCAGAGAAGACCTTTTTGGTGCTGATTTAGGGTGTTAGGAAAGGTCTCTTTTGTGGCATTAGTTAGCGTTAATAGGTGAAATACCAAAGGCAGCAATGAACTTAAAGTGGACGTTATAATTTATGCGTTACTAGCCTTCATAAAGCGCGTAAGTTATTTTTACAAACCCGTAAAATAATGACTAGGAAAACCAACAACAATAAATTATATCTGTTGAGCTGTTTTAATTTTAGATGACCTTATTGTATGTCTAACATTTCAACTTATATTCTGACCAATGCAAAGTATTACCTAACAAAACGACACTGCCAGAAACAATCAAGATTGCTGTACTCAAAATACCCGTCATAATGATACATTCCGCTATACCGCCATCGTCACAATCTCCTAGCTCCCCCATTTGAGTGGATTTTAAGGTTAGTTTTTTTGTCACCATATCGCAATCATAATAGTAAGGCTGGTCAGGTGAAGAAGAAGGAACGAACGCACATGAACTGACGGAAATACAAATAAAACAACTCAACAGCACTTTCTTTAAACTCATCAACTGCGATATCCATATAATTAATTTTTCATTAAAAGTGAGACCAATAAAAGACTTATCAGCTTTTATTAAGTAAGAGGTCAAACTTTGTGTAGATTAATTATAATGAAATACAAAACATTAAACTGTTCAGTTTTTGTATTTCATTTGTTTAACTTTGTAAGATTATTTTAATTTTCATGGCTAATTGTTAATAAAAAATAACGCCTCATTGAAGCAAAGAGGCGTTATTTTATTATCATTAATGGCGGGCTTAATTGAAATTTTTTGTTTTAGTTATCTTTAGCCAAAACATAAAAAAGTACTTATTTATTTTTATTCTTGAGCATATCACGCAAATTCGCCACACCCATTTTAGTGGTTTTGTCTTTGTGCTCTTGGCTTTTTTTAGTTTCTGTTAGCTCCCAACTTAAATCGTCTTGCGGTAATTCGTGTAAAAATCGACTCGCTTCAGTGCGAGAAACTTCACCATATTGTCGGCGCTCTTTGGCATAAGTAAAAATCAATTCACGTTGTGCACGGGTAATTCCCACATAAGCCAATCGACGCTCTTCTTCAACATTACCTTCGTCCATACTTGTTTGGTGTGGCAATAAACCTTCTTCCATGCCAATCAAGAAGACATAAGGAAATTCTAGCCCCTTAGAAGCGTGTAGTGTCATTAATTGTACTTGGTCAGCATCGTCTTCATCTTCGCCACGTTCCATCATATCGCGCAAGGTTAAGCGGGTTACAATGGCTGGCAATAACATAGGCTCTTCTTCTTCATCCCCTTCAAGCATATTAGTTACCCAACTAAAAAGTTGCGTAACGTTTTTCATGCGCATTTCTGCCGCTTTTGGGCTAGGCGAAGTGTCGTACAGCCAATCTTCATAATTTATTTCACGGATCATCGCTCTAAGCACGGCAGGTGTATCACCTCGCTCCGCGTGATCGCCAGTTTCAACTAACCAACGAGTAAACCTTTGCACATGCACTAAACCACGACCGGTTAAATGCTGTTCAAGCCCCAACTCAAAACTAGCGGCGAACATACTTATTTGCCGCATATTGGCGTAATTACCCAGTTTTTCTAGTGTCGTGGGTCCAATCTCTCTGCGTGGTACATTAACTATTCTTAGAAATGCATTGTCATCATCAGGGTTCACCAAAACACGTAAAAATGCCATCATGTCTTTAATTTCGCTGCGTGAGAAGAATGAAGTCCCGCCGCTGATCTTATAAGGAATACGGTTAAGCATTAATGCTTTTTCTAATAAGCGTGATTGATGATTACCACGATACAAGATCGCATAATTTTTAAATTTACTTTTATTTAAGAACTTATGACCAATTAATTCACCGACCACTCGCTCAATTTCATGCTCTTCATTTTTCGCTTGAATAACGCGCAGTTCAACGCCGTAAGCCAACTCACTAAACAACGCTTTGTCGTAAACATGAGGATTGTTCGCGATTAATGTATTGGCACACTTAAGAATACGACCACTTGAGCGGTAATTTTGTTCTAACTTAATCAACTTAAGTTGCGGAAAATCTTCTCCGAGTAAAACAAGATTTTGCGGTTTTGCACCACGCCATGAATATATAGATTGATCGTCATCGCCAACAACCGTTAACAAGGCCCGTTCACCCGCAATTAATTTTACTAACTCATATTGGCTGGCATTGGTATCTTGATATTCATCAACCAGTAAGTATTGAATTTTTTTCTGCCAGCGTGTTTTAACGTCAGGAAAGTTTTTTAATAACAAGGTAGGGATTAAGATTAAGTCATCGAAATCAAGCGCGTTATAAGCCTTCATATGTTTTTGATAGAGCTGGTAGAATTCAGCAAACATCGTGGTGTCTGCATCACCAGCCATTTTTATCGCGGAGTCAGGTAACATTAAGTCATTTTTCCAATTGGAAATCATGCTCTGTAATTTACTCAGTAAATCTTTATCACCATCAAGCTCATCATGTGTTAATTCTTTTAATAAAGATAACGTGTCTTGGTCGTCAAATAAGGTAAAACCGGGTTTATAACCTAAGGTTTTAATTTCTTTACGAATAATATCAAGACCCAGCGAGTGAAAAGTCGAAACAGTGAGACCTCGCGTTAAACTTTTGTCCATCATCTTAATCACACGTTCTTTCATTTCTCGTGCGGCTTTATTGGTAAAGGTTACTGCCGCAATATTACGGGCTTTGTAATCACATTTTTCAATAAGATAAGCAATTTTCTTACAGATAACCCCTGTTTTACCACTACCCGCGCCGGCTAAGACTAAGCAGGGGCCAGTAACATATTTTACCGCTTCATTTTGTCCGGGGTTAAGTTTCATAGTGTTCAGTTTTTCAGATAATTAGATTTTCAGGGCGATGATTTTACCTTGTTTGCTCTATATCGTATATACCCGCGCACAGGTCAAACTCTACATTGTTAAATATCTTAGAGTTAATAAATTAGCCATTGGCAAAACCATTAAATACATTACAATGAGCTCATTGATGAACTAAGGATAATTATTATGTTTAACGCTAAAAAGATTGAAGAAATCGCCAAACAAGTTTCCGATGCAATTCCACTTAAATTCAAAGATATAGCTGCAGATATTGAAGAAAAAACCAAAGTGGTGTTACAACGAAAATTAACACAGCTTGACGTAGTTTCTCGTGAAGAGTTTGATGTACAAACACAAGTATTATTAAAAACGCGTCAAAAACTGGCTGAGTTAGAAAATAAGCTCACTGAAATCGAAGCTAAGTTAGCTGAATAAAGCCATAAATAGCGATAAGTTATTATCGGTACAACTAACTTATCGCTTCGAAGAGTAGACTAAGTGACTATTTTATAGACACGTCGCTCTAAAATAAAGCCCATAATTCCCATGAAAAACAAGAATACACCCGCTATTCGTAGCCATGCATTTATTGGCTGAGCAATCATTTTTTCACTATCAGCACGATAAAGCCGAAGCCCTTTTGGTAATGTTACGACGTAGTTTTTCCCTAAGAATTTCTCAGACAATATGAATTTTCATCCTTACGTTGTGTCATCTCCATCTTCTTTTTATAGTAAAGCTGGTTTTTTACATTTTCTCGCGGGATCATCTTCTCACAATAATCAAATATATCTTTTGGCTCTCCCACTAAAACAACGCCTTGAGAATAATATCCAAACTGTACCTCTGGAAACAATATTTTACTTTGCCCGACATAGAATAAAGTAAGCGCAAGGACAATCAGTGCACTGCATATATAAAGATAACACCTTTGATTTAACATTTGTGATTGCTGTTGCTGCCTTAACCAATGCTCTATATCAGGTATTTGCTTGAGCTGAGTCTCAGCGTAATGTCTGTCGAATGCAGCTATAAAATCAGCTAAAGATAACTCATAAGCGGCTAATAACCTTCTAAAAATATCATTTGATGGCATTGACTTATCATTTTTCTAACTTTGATAAATAAGATTGCTCTATTCCCGTTAAATCAGCTAAATCAGGCTGACTTAATGCTTTTTCATTTCTAAGTTTTTTAACTGTTCACCAAGCGTCATTTGCTTTTCCTTTTTAGATTAAGTATTAAAATGCCGTCGACAGCAGACTTATTCTTGGTTATTCCTGCAATAATATAAAGGTGAATATTTAAGAATATTGTTGAATATAGAAATGTTGTTAAGGTTATTTGACATAAATGTTTATTGTCATTGGTTACCCATAAAAAAGCAGCCACCGGCTGCTTTTTTATTTTAAGGATAAACTTAATTTAATTGATATCTTTTAGTTTCTCAATATATTGTAGCTTCTCAATATTTAGCATAACGCGACAATAGAATTCTTCGGGACAAAAAGGTTTTCGTAGAAAATCATCGGCACCATTTTTAATGAATCGTGCTGATTGAAAACTCTTTTCTAAACTCGCTACCGCTATAATGATTAACTCATTAATCGGGTTTTTGGCTCTAATTTTATGCACTAATTCTAAACCACTCACCCCGGTTAAATCTTGCTCAAGGATCACAATTTTTATATCTGGTTGCTCCTCAAGCTTTTTAATGGCTTTGGTACCATCTTCAACATCATAAACTGTGAAGTTTCTTCGTTTAAGTAGCTGACAAACATGATTTCTTGAGGCTAAAGAGTCATCAACGACTAAAACACCAATTTTTGGGTTATGCAGTTGGCCATGAAGGATTCGAAGTAAGTAATGATAAGCCTGAGCATTCGTTTTTGTAATGTAATCAATAATGGGTTGGTTAAGTAATTTCTTATGCGTAGCGTCATCAATTCGGCCCGTCATGATAATACTGGGAATATTGTGCTGAACAATATAGGGAACAACTTCACCATTAGGCGCATCAGGTAAACCATAATCAAGCGTCGCTAAGAAAAAACTATGTTCTTGGGCAAGCAACACTTTAACATGAGCAAAGGTGTGAGCGATGGTCACGGAATACCCTAAGGAAACAGCAATCTTTTCAATGACTAACGCAGTAGACTTACTGTCCTCAACAACGAGCAATCTTTTTTTGGTCATATAAAACTCACTCGAATTAGTAAAACTTAATTATAAATTACTATACCTGAGAGTTTTACTAAGTAAACTTATATTACCCGGTGGCTCTTCTTTGCTTGTCTACTTCGGCTAAACAAAGAGAATTATCGTTCATTAAAGTCAATAATAAAAAAGTTAATCTATCTTCTTTAGGTAACAAGCAGCCAATGGCTGCTTGTTAACTTTTAAAGGTAAACTCACTTCAATTTACCGCAGGTTACAACTTCATTGGCTGCATTTGTTTATAGGTTAGGCTACGCCATAACCATTCCATGGGACCAAAGCGGTAGCGGTTTAACCACCATTTAGATAATATTATTTGAGTCACTATAATGGCTATAACAATAAGCATTTGTGGTGCTCTTGATATCTCACCGTATTGCCCTCCCGCATAACCATAAAAGATACTCGTTAAAATAACTGAATGCATTAGATAATTGGTTAATGCCATTTGCCCCATGGGTGAAAATGCAGCAAAGAATTTTTTCCATATTTGTTTATTCAAGGCACAAACAACAAGACCTAAATATCCTGCTGATAGTAAATATTGGCCGATATAAAAAAGTGTTTGCCCAACACCTTGCAGTACAACTGAAATAGCTGTGGCAGGGTGTTGAATAATTAAGATGCTAGCAACATTTAATGGAATACCAACACATAAACCGACTTTAGCCAAGAGACTAAAAAATTTATGATGCTCTTGGTGTTTGGTTATTTTTTCTGTCACCACTAGCCAAAAACCTAAGATAAATATTGGTATTAAAACGACCAACGACATAATAGGCGTAAACATCAACATAAATCCCAGAAAGCCAAGCCGGTATTCTGTAGCTTGCCAATAACTATTTTGCATAAAGGCACTATCTTCTTCAGCAATATCCGCCTGTAATGCTTTACGTTGTTCAATAGTTTCAGCAATAGTGATTTCTCTCAGTTCTTCATCGGTAAGTATAGCTTCTTCAGCACTAGACTCTTCACTATCAATAGCATCGTTCTTTTCTAATATAACATCAGTATTTATCAGTAATTGCTGTTCAACTGCTGTATATATATCAAGTTCGTTTTGCCATATTTCTTGATACTTAGACTCGTTAAAAACCATGCCCAATATAGAACCCAAAAAACTCACCAGAAAAAGAGGGATCATTAGCCACATTAAGGCTAATTTTAAATAAGCTTTTGGGTCTTCTGTTTTTTTATAGGTAACCCAAGCTAATAGAATTAGACCCGCGATAGCGTACTGGTGTAAAATATCACCGCCCCATAAAAAAATCATATGGGCTATACCGATGAGCAGCAATACCAACATACGACGAACAAACCAAGCACCAAAGGGTCGACCGGCATCTTTGGCACGTAACAACATAACAGCAAAGCCCATTCCAAAGATAAGGGCAAATAATTTATAAAATTTACCTTCAACAAAACAACGAATTAACCAACCAACCGCATGGTCAATACCGGTTAATGTTGTATCGTGGCTACCTAAAGAAATAATTGCACGGTTAAACCATTCAATATTCATCAATAAAATACCAACGAGAGCTAGGCCACGTAAAATATCTAAGGCATCAACACGTTTATGTTTATCTAAGGGTTTTAACTTAGGGGGGGGGATTACTGATTCATCTTCTTGGCTTACTTGCATCATGAAATGTCCATATAGTTTTTATGGATATAGAATAAACTAATTTTTCTGTAATTGAAAAGTATAAAATATAAGAAGCCACTTCAATTAAAGTGGCTTTAGTCTATGATCAGTAAAGGTTATTTAAATAATTTCTCGATTTAATTTAAAAATGCTTGGTAGGCTTTATTTTCGGTTTCTTCTTGCCACTCATAACCTAAATCTTTTAGATGATTGAAAAAGGCAAGCTGATCATCATTTTTCACTTCAAAGCCAGCTAATACTTGACCAAAAGCCGCACCATGATTACGGTAATGAAATAAAGTTATATTCCAATGCTCACCTAAAGTATCTAAGAACTTTTCCAATGCACCTGGATATTCAGGAAACTGAAAACGAAAAATACGCTCTGGCGTCGGTGAAGAATTTTGGCCACCGATCATATAACGGACATGAAGCTTAGCTAATTCGTTATCAGTAAAATCTGTTGCTCGATAATCTTTTTTAGTTAACTGTGACAGTAAGTGATTTCGATCATCCTCACCACTGGTTCTAACACCCACAAAAATATTAGCACTTTTATGGCTGCCATTGGCTTTTTTTGCATAACGGTAATTAAATTCAGTGATCACTCGTCCATCTAAGGCATGACAGAATGTTCTAAAACTACCTTTCTTTTCTGGAATTTTTACTGCAAGCACCGCTTCTTTTTGCTCACCTAATTCACAGCGTTCTGAAATATATCGTAACGTATGAAAATTCATATTAGCACCAGAAAGGATAGCAACTAATGCTTCATCTCCAGCGCTGGTTTTACAATACTTCTGTAAACCCGCCAATGACAATGCACCAGCCGGTTCTGAAATAACACGCGTCTGTTCAAAGATGTCTTTGATAGAAGTACAAATTTCATCGGTTGTTACCGTGATCACGTCATCACAATAATGTTTAATGACATTGAAGGTGTTTTCACCAATCCTTTTTACGGCAACCCCGTCAGCAAACAGTCCCACTTGTTCTAAGTCGACCGGTTTGCCGGCTTCCATCGCGGCTTTCAAGCAAGCAGAGTCTTCTGCTTCAACACCGATGACTTTTATATTGGGTCGTAGTTGCTTTAAATAAACCGACATACCTGCTAGTAAACCGCCGCCACCGACAGGAACAAAAACAACGTCCATTTTTGGGTGCTGCTGTAAAAGTTCTTTGGCAACCGTGCCTTGTCCAGCGATAATATCGATATCATCAAAAGGAGGAACTATTGTTTTATTTTCATCACGGGCAAAATCTAATGAAGCAACTTGTGCTTCATTGAAACTTTTACCGACTAAACGCACTTCTGCGCCAAAACGACGTACATTATCAACTTTTATATCAGGTGTTGTTATTGGCATAACAATCGTGGCTTTAATACCAAGCTTATTTGCTGCAAGTGCCAAGCCCTGAGCATGATTACCGGCAGAAGCGGCAATCACCCCATGAATACACTGCTCTTCAGTTAAATTAACAAGCTTATTATAAGCACCACGTATCTTAAAAGAATGAACCGGTTGTTGGTCTTCACGTTTAAGGAAAATTTGATTACCTAAACGTGATGACAACTTAGTTAATGGTGTTAATTCACTTTCTATAGCAACATCATAAACGGGTGCCAATAAAATTCTTCGTAAATAGTCGAGCCCTTGTTCTTGAGTTTCTTTCGCAAGCACTAAAGCTTGCTGTTCAGCTTCAGTCATTATATTTTTTCCAAAAGGTCATCAAGAAATTCACCTTACGCCTCAACTAAACCGTCAAGTAAATCACGGTTACGTACAGCACCTTTGTCAGCACTTGTTGCTAACATCGCGTAATTTTTCAACGCATAGCTAATTGGGCGTACACGATTAAGCGGTTTCCAAGCATCCTTGCCTTTTGCTTCCATGTTAACGCGACGCTCAGCTAAAACTGCTTCGCTGACGTTTAATGTAATATCGCGATTAGGGATATCGATATGAATAATGTCACCTTGCTCAACTAAGGCAATCATACCGCCACTGCCGGCTTCAGGAGAAACATGGCCAATAGATAAACCAGAAGTGCCACCAGAGAAACGACCATCGGTTAATAAAGCACATTCTTTACCTAACCCCATAGATTTTAAGTACGTAGTTGGGTAAAGCATTTCTTGCATACCGGGGCCTCCTTTAGGGCCTTCGTAACGAATAACAACCACTTCGCCAGCAACAACCTTGCCCGCTAAAATACCTGAAACCGCATCATCTTGGCTTTCAAAAACATGAGCTGGGCCGGTAAAGACTAAATTATCATCTGATACACCCGCCGTTTTAACAACACAACCATCAGGGGCAATATTACCGGCTAATACCGCTAAGCCACCCTCTAATGAATACGCGTGTTCAAGTGAACGTATACAACCGTTTTCACGATCATCATCAACAGTATCCCAACGACAATTTTGACTAAAAGCTTTAGTGGTGCGAATACCTGCAGGGCCTGCTCGGAAAAAGTCGATCACGCTTTGGTCTTTAGTTAACGTTATATCGTATTTTTCTAGCATTTCATCAAGTGTTAAACCCAGTACGTTTTTGATGTCCATGGTTAATAAATTAGCGCGAGCCAATTCACCTAAAATTGCAATAACACCACCAGCGCGATGTACATCTTCCATATGGTATTTAGGTGTAGAAGGAGCAACTTTACATAACTGCGGGACAATTCTTGATAAGCGATCCATATCTTTCATGGTGAAATCAATATCAGCTTCTTGCGCAGCGGCGATTAAATGCAACACGGTATTTGTTGAACCACCCATAGCAATATCTAAACAAGTGGCATTTTCGAACGCCGCTTTGTTAGCAATATTGCGTGGCAACGCCGACTCGTCATTTTCTTGATAGTAGCGCTTAGTTAATTTAACTATTTCTTTACCCGCGTTTAAAAACAGTTGTTCACGGTCAGCATGGGTTGCAAGCATTGAACCGTTACCCGGTTGTGCTAAACCTAACGCTTCTGCTAAACAGTTCATTGAATTAGCGGTAAACATACCCGAACAGGAACCACAAGTAGGACAAGCCGAACGTTCAACTTGGTCACTTTGCGCGTCAGAGATTTTTGGGTCAGCACCTTGGATCATCGCATCAACAAGGTCAAGTTTGATAATTTGGTTAGAAAGCTTAGTTTTACCGGCTTCCATTGGGCCACCGGAAACAAAAATCACTGGAATATTTAAGCGCATAGCCGCCATTAACATGCCCGGCGTGATTTTGTCACAGTTTGAAATACAGACCATAGCATCGGCACAATGCGCATTAACCATATATTCAACCGAGTCGGCAATTAAATCACGTGAAGGTAAGCTGTAAAGCATACCGCTGTGTCCCATGGCAATACCATCATCAACCGCAATAGTATTAAATTCTTTAGCGACACCACCCGCTTTTTCAATAGCGCCAGCAACCAGCTGCCCCATATCTTTTAAATGTACGTGACCGGGTACAAACTGAGTAAAAGAGTTAACAACCGCAATAATTGGTTTGCCAAAATCATTATCCGTCATTCCTGTTGCGCGCCATAAAGCACGAGCCCCAGCCATATTACGGCCTTGAGTAGAAGTTGCAGATCTTAATTTAGGCATGATATTTACATTCCAATTAATAATGTGAATTAATATTGTGAAAAATTTTATTTTGAAAGCCACTGTTCCAAGAAGCTCTTAAAATAAAACCTTATCGGTTTTATTTATAATTTACGGTGATAGCAACTCTTCAACATTTGCCACTTTAACAAAGAGGACGTACCGAGCTTGTCGCAATAAGCGAGTATTGCCGATACCGATAAAGTGATAATGACAACGAGTTGCTTTTATTACCGCTATTTAACGGGGTCTAACCAATTATCTGGAACAGTAGTCGTTCCGTTGAAAATACCAAAAAATGCTTCTTGAATAGCTTTAGTGATCGGTCCACGGGTACCATTACCGACGAGCATTCCGTCCACTGATTTTACCGGTACAACTTCCGTTGCTGTGCCACACATAAAGAACTCATCAACTAAGTACAATGACTCACGAGAAATTGGCTCTTCACGTACTTCATAGCCCAATTTTTCTGCAAGGAAAAAGACAGTATCACGGGTTAAACCTTGTAAAATAGAAGCCGTTCCAGGAGGGGTATAAAGAATACCTTTGCGGATCAAAAATAAGTTTTGACCGGCTCCTTCACTGACCATATTATTGATATCAAGTGCGACACCTTCAGCATAACCATGACGAGCAGCTTCAGCTGAAATCAGTTGTGATGAAAGGTAATTACCGCCGGCTTTTGCTGCTGTTGGCATAGTGTTAGGTGCTAATCGATTCCAACTTGACACTCCAACTTCTACACCATTCTCAATAGCATCAGCACCTAGGTAAGCTTCCCAACTAAATGCAGCAATCATTACATCAGCTTTTGCATCAATAGGTGGACGTAAACCCATACCGATATCACCCAAAAAAGCCAACGGACGTAAGTAAGCAGAAGCTAAACCATTTTCAGCAACGGCATCTTTACAGGCTTGAACAATTTCTTCTTGGGTAAAAGGGATATTCATTCGATAGATTTTTGCTGAATCAAATAAACGTTTAATATGTTCTTCTAAGCGAAAAATACACGTACCTTTATGAGTATCATAAGCACGGATACCTTCGAATACCGAGGAACCATAATGCAAAGCGTGACTCATTACATGCACGGTAGCATTTTTCCAAGGCATGAGTTCACCATTAAACCAAATTAGTTCTGCATTTACTTTAGCCATTTTTCTTCCTAATTTATAATATTTTTAACGAGTTAGCTGTAGTTTACTTACCCAACCAACTCTGAATTTTTATGGGTGCTTGTTGCGCAATTATTATAACTGGTTATGAGCGACATTACTGCGTGGTATTTTTGTCTACCTTGACGTCTTTGATATCAATCAGTTTATTAATTTGATCAACTAAAAGTGAAATAGGTCGTTCACTTCGCACCATTAATTCTATAGTACCGATATTTGTACCGGTATTAACTCGTGCCTTAATACCTTCAATTAGGAAGCCCCGGTAGCGGGCGACTTGTAAAATACGCTCTAACACCACTTGCTTATCATCAGCCTTTATACGTAATTGATAATGATTCATCTTAAGTACTCTCCATCATTTTATCATTGGCTGTATTGGGTGGAACTAGTGGCCAAACATTATCTGCGGCATCTATTTTAACTTGTAAAAGATAAGGCCCGTTATGCGCTAACATCTCTTCAATCGCCTCAGAAACCTCTGCCTTAGAGCTTATCTGTTTAGCTTTAATGTCAAATGCATTTGCAAGCATTACAAAATCAGGGTTATCAGAAAGATCTGTTTCACTTAAACGTCCGTCAAAAAATAAATCTTGCCATTGGCGGACCATACCTAATTTGGCATTATCAATAAGGACAATTTTTACCGGTAACTGAAAACGCTTTATTGTTGAGAGTTCTTGCACATTCATCATGATAGAGCCATCACCTGAAACAGTAATAATACAATCTGTTGGTCGACTAACTTGTGCACCGATCGCTGCCGGTAAGCCAAAGCCCATGGTGCCCATGCCAGCACTGGTTAAAAAGTTACTAGGGTGATCAAATGACATATGCTGTGCCGCCCACATTTGATGTTGACCAACATCAGTGGTAACACAGCTGTTTAGCGGCATTTTATCGCTCAACTCTTTAAGTACCGCTGGTGCAAAAATAGTGCTGCCAGGATGATTATAATCCCAAGCAAAATCAGCTTTCATTTGCTGACATTTTTGTTGCCAACTTTTGATTTCTAAAGGAATCGATAAGGCAGGTAGATTAGTTTTCAAATCACCTAAGATCGCTGAATCAGCGGCTCGGCGTTTATTAATTTCGGCTGTATCTATATCAAAATGAATAACTTTCGCATGAGGCGCAAACTCAGTTAATTTCCCAGTAACTCGGTCATCAAAACGTGCACCAACAACCACCAACAAATCACTTTCTTGTACCGCTAAGTTTGCCGCTTTAGTGCCGTGCATGCCTAACATGCCAAGATAATTTTCATTATCAGGCGAAATAGAACCTAAACCTTTTAGTGTTGAAACACTCGGTATATGGGTAATATCAATAAAATCGCGTAATTCATCGACCGCATTCGCCATACCTACACCGCCACCCACATACAAAACAGGCTGTTTTGCATGACAAAGCATAGCGATTGCAGAACCAACATTAGCCGGTGGTAAATTAACTTTATTTTTCAAGGTTGAAACCACACTGCCTTGGCTAACCACATGCGCAATTTGAATGTCTTTTGGGATATCGACAAGAACAGGACCTTGTCTCCCTTCCAATGCTATAGCAAAGGCTTGATGTAAAACTTTTTCCAGATCGTTAATATCTGTTACCTGAAAAGAATGCTTAGTACAGGCGAGTGATAAACCAAAAATATCGATTTCCTGAAAAGCATCAGAGCCCATCACCGAGGTAGCAACTTGTCCAGTGATGGCAACAATAGGAATTGAATCGGCAAGGGCGTCAGCAAGACCAGTAATTAAATTAGTTGCCCCCGGTCCAGAAGTCGCAAAACAAACCCCTACTTTACCGGCTGCTCTTGCATAGCCTACTGCTGAAAATGCCGCACCTTGCTCATGACGACACAAGAAGTGTTGGATGTCACTGTCGGTAAGTGCATCATAAATTGGCATTATAGCGCCACCAGGATAACCAAAAACATGCTCAACACCGTGCTGCTGAAGTACGTCAAAAAGTAATGAACCGCCTGTTTGTTTATTTTCACTTGTCATCTTTTTTTTAACCCACCCAACTGAATACATTTTGCATAACCGTTAGTTTGAGCTTTCTCCTTTGCGCTGAGTTGGTATGATTTATTGATATAAAATATTGATATTAAAACTAACTATCATTACTTTCATCTTTATCTATAAAAAAACCCCCGTTCCTTTCGGAGCGAGGGTTTGTTTTTTGCTTTAGTTTTTCTTAGCTCAACAAACAACCTCGCGATGATTTAATAATCACCACGACGAGAATGTTAATAATCACTGAACTAAATTTTTGCATGTTTATTCAATTACCTTGATTCTTTATAAAAACAAAATGAAAAACTTTTAAATTTGTTGGCTATTGCACTTCCTATTTAAATTAGTACCATAGCTCTAATATTAAGTGCAAGTTTTTTTACTATCGTTTTTTAATTGAAATAAATAATTTAGTTATATGATGCGTTAGCACTTTAGATAAATCCTGACTAAACTTAACTTACAGGATGCTAATTAAATGGATTTTTATGAGCTTAGCTTGTATTTATAGCAGAGCCCGGGTTGGGCTTGAATCTCCCCTTGTCACTGTCGAAGTGCATTTAGCCAATGGACTACCGGTATTTAATATTGCTGGACTTTTACCTTAGATTGTATGGCAAGCTAAACGTTCATATACCTTGACCACTTATTGGAAAGTAAATAAGGGGTAGTATTTCTAAAAGTACCCACGAGCTACCCACATCCATAAAGTATAATGTTGCAAAGAATATAAGTCTGGTCATTGAGCATAGTTTGTTCGCCAGCTAGCCAGATAAAACGGCATAGACAAATCACCTGTGTTTGGTGTGGATTCAAAAAACACTTCAAATTGAATTTTAAAGACCATCATAGAGACGGTAGCGTAGCGATAGTTGAATATGATGGTTCAAATATAAATCCACAAAGGATATAGTGACCCCTATTATGTATAGTTAATAATGTCGTATACAGGTGGAAATTTGATAGTTGATAATAGTCATGAATGGATTGTTCATAAGACAACAGGAAAAGGGCTTAATAAGTTTAACAAGGATAAACAAATCTCACTGAAATCCATTGAGCCGATATTGACAATATTAGAGCTACTGCCTAAAGCACAAGAATATGTCACGGCATTTAAAAAGGCATACCCAAAAACACATAATACAACATTGGAAGCTATATTGCCCCTATACATGAAGCTACTACAACTTGACTCAGCTGAAGTTCTCAGCATAGATTCAAGTATCATTGGCTCTTCAGGTGTACTAGTAACTAAACAAGGCTTAAAGAAGATCATAACTAAAATGGAAGACATAAAACATATTGAAGTTTTCAGTGGTTACGCATTCAAAGAAAAGGATACGAAGTATAACAAATCAATGCCAACAGCAATTAGATTGATAGAAAAAATTTATAAGGGGTAATTGATACAGTATTAACTCTTACAATCAAAAGTAGGGGGTTATTTACCAATACGGAATTAAAACCAATTTAAAATGAATAAATATAAAACTGTATAGTTTGATTATAGTTGTGCTGTGCTGGCATGTGTCGCTTACACTGCCTGTGTCGCCCTGTGTGACTAACTCGTACTTATTGCCAACACGTGGTGAACATCAGTTTTCATGGCTTAAATACTCACTATGAAGCCTTGTAGTTGGCATCCTATTGATTTTATTCATTAGAGTCATAGTATAAAGCTATAATTTTTCATTATATAGGTTCTTAATAATTGCCAACCTTTGTCCTTGCCAATCATACTCTTATCAATTAACTCAACCCAAATAATTTTGTATAAACGAGCAAAGTAGCTTTAGCCGTTGTAACTCATATTTGATCCAATGCTTTTAAAAATAATTAATCACGGAATAGTTTATCAATTTACCTCCCTTTACATCTCGCTTCGGGGTAGTTTATCAACTTTACCTCCCTTTAATTCTTGCCACGGGATAAGATTCCAAACGTGATTGGACGGGTAAATGTATCCTTGGTAAAAGCCATCAACATTTTTACAGTTCGATTTTCTAATTGGCCCCGCATCTTGCATATCATCAAAAGCATATTCGTATTTCTTTTTAAATTGATATCCAAGGCGCCCACACTTGATATTACCGTAATCAATATTGTATGTTCCATCGTAGTTATTTTTCGAATAAGTCGGTTTGTTTTTAAAAGAATTATATTTATCCGTTAGAACAGTCCAACCTATCATTACTATCATAGTTACCAATAATATTTTCAATATGTTTATCATATGCTACTTCCTTGTAAAATCAGTATCTTACTTAACGACTTAGTAAAATGACTATATCATACATTCTTATTGACTAGGCCACTATTCCTTATCTATCCAAATATAAAAGTAGCCTTTTAAGGCTTGTACACGAAGTTTGAATACCTATCGTTTACCCACGGTGAATTGATAAAGACATCAAGCACTATCATAAGTTACTTTACAAACTCAAAAGATAGGATTATCATTAGGCTCAATTAAGATAGGCAATGAAAGATATTTATATGACTGATTACATCTACTCAAGAGTAAGTACTAAAGAACAAAATTTAGAACACCAAACTGCTGACCTTCTTAGTGCTTACCCAAACGCTGAAGTTGTTGAAGAGAAAGCCAGTGGCAAGAATGTTACTGATCGACCTAAGTTTAAAGAATTGATTGAGACTGTAACTGCTGGCGATAAAATCATTGTTCGTGAGTTAAGTCGCCTAGGTAGGAACACACAAGCAATTCTTGAGCTATTCGATGAACTTGAAAGCAAAGGTGTAGCTGTACTAATTAAGAACCTACAGATCGACTCTACGAGCGCTACTGGCAAGATGGTACTAACCATTATGGCAAGCGTTGCTACAATGGAAAGGGATATTATGTTAGAGCGTCAAGCTGCTGGAATCACCTTAGCTAAAGAACAAGGTAAGTTTAAAGGTCGTAAGGTTGATCCTAAGACGGTTTTAAAATGTAAAGAGGCTGAGGGTTACATAGCAAAAGGAATGAGTAAGGAGAAAGCAGCTAAGGCTTCTAGTGTCGGTATTGCTACCTTGTACAGATACTTAAACAAGAAGTAAAATTCAATTATTCATACAGGGGGTAGCACCTATTAAAGTGACCCACCCACGAGTCTCACCGACAATTGCAAATTTTGAAAAATAAATATCTGCCTTTGGTAAATCATGAATGATGTCGATTATGAACGTTTAATTTGAGCTTCTAAATTCATATCAATGCTAACGACTTCTGTGTGCGCATTCCTGACGTTAGCTACTGGTTGTTCTTTAGGTCAAGTGCTAGCCAAGAGCCGTCATAGCCGAACCAATAAACGAACGACTCTAGTTAGCAGTAAGCGGATCGTCAGGTTTATTTACATCTTTTCAAATTAAATAAACATGAAATTATTTAGGTAATTGTATTATAAGAACAATTAAGTTCCGGCATGGATCGTGCTTTCTATGTCGTTAATAGACAGTAGTCTCTTCCCATTTTCTAATCCTAAGCACTTGCCGTGTAAAGTTTTTCCTAATTTGAAGTCCTTACCTCTGGAATAAGTTGTCCTGCTATGGGGCATCGCAATTTATGTAATATGGAAAGATCAAATGAAATTTAGAATATTAAAAACCACTATAGTTAGTACATTCCTGTTAGTTAGTGGTTTAGCAGAAGCAGGGCTTATTTCACATAACAATTATTCACTCAATACCGATACCAATATTATAACAAATAATGGGACAGAGTGGCTCCAATGGGATGTAACGATTGGTGAGTCTATTAGTAGCGCACTAGGTACGTATGCGAGTGAAGGATGGATGCTAGCTAGCAATTCCCAGATGGCAGGTTTATTTTCGGATTTCGGATGGGGCAGTTCGGTACAGGAGGATGGACATATATACACTAGAGGGACATTTAGTGCACGCACGGACGATTCTTCTATGGACAAATTTATCGAGTTATTTGGCACCACCACGAATAGCCGATGCCGCGAACGTAGCGGTGCCGGTGGTTTTACTTGTAGTAGAATAAGTTCTTTTTACGGAAGCGATTTAGATGACGACGGGTATTATAAAGCAGTGTATATAAGTAGTGATTATGTATATTGTCGGGATGGTTGTCGGAACAACGAGGATGAGGCACAGATTGCCAGCGATTATTATGCTAATGTAAGCTATGTAAGTAGTGAAGCAGGTATCGCTTTGGTCCGGGTGGTAGAAGTTCCTGCGCCGTCAACAGTTTTAATTTTCGCATTAGGCTTGATGGGGTTAGCAGCACGTCGATTTAAGAAATAAGCTTAAAAAGTTCGTTTCATATTCTACATATAATTTCGACGACGGTATGCCTACATAAACCCATGTAAGCCAATGTTGTCGATAATCATCAAGAAGCATCTTCCAGTTTGGTTGATGCTTTTTTGATCGCCATGATAGTGGGAATGCCACAAACGCAGTAGCAGTTTTTATGCGGCTCATAAAGCTGCGTTAATCGACGTATGTGATTTTGTAATGTCTTCTTAAGCTCACAAAGCGACAAACAAAATACTCCAATGCTTTACTGTTGCTAACTTCCGCAAAGTGGCAAAAGTGATCACTCGTAATATGTAATACATCCCTGAAGTAGCATTGGAACAAATAAACATTCAATTATTAATACTGGGGTATAGGGGTATTCCGACCCCCACTAGCATCCTTCACTGACAAATATAAATTTCAAATTTTAGGTGCTCAAAATATATACAGAGAAGGTGGTATGCTGGAATTATAAAAAAATCTGAAAAATTAGAATAATAAATATCCGACTTTGACAATTTCAAATCCATCAACAATACTTTTCATATCAATAAACAATGGAATGTTTTGGCTATGAGTAATGTTGATACAGAACGTTTGGAGTTTCTTTCTGACAAGAACATCAATGACACAATAACCCCTGATGAATTAGAAGAATTAAGTGCTTTGCTGAATGACTGGAATTTATCTGTAGAAACTAAACAGTTAAAATACCTTTGAAATATGAGGATACTATTGTTTAAGACCAAATTTTTGTACTTCAATAATCTTATTATTATGGTCACGCTCTTCTTCAGAAATAGGATCAAATTTTGCCCACTTTTCAAATAGTAACTGCTGGCGTTTAGAATATACAACTCCATAAGTTTTACTCATATAAAATGCAACTCTAGCTATATCTCCTTTTTTATTGCTAGGTGGCACAAAGCTTTTAGAACCACTTTCAGCAGAACACTTACCATACGAATTCTTTAGTGATTTCAAGGTGTCTACAAAGGGCTTATTTGAACGTTCTGCATTTATCTGCCCAACGGTAGGGAAAAGATTTACAAGATCATTATGAGCCTTTTTGAAGCCTTTATCATGCTTCTGGCAATACTTTCTAGCGGATGATTTATGTTGCTTAGAATCAATTACACATTGTCTTACTTTATTATTAACTTTGAGCAACCAAGATGAAGGGATTATATGTTCTACTTCTGTCCTATTGGCACGTTTACGGTGCTTTTTAGGAAAGTATCCATCTAAACCACAACTACTTAAATCTACCTTTTTCTTGCTCCATGTACAGCCACAGTAAAGAGTTGTGCCGCTATTATCAAAGACCTTCGAATACATGAGCTTTTTAGCTTTACTAAAGTTAGGTGTAGCGTTAACTGATAGTGATATAAAGACTAAAAATATTGTGAGTATTATTTTCACTTTGATTTATCTTTTTGGAGAAGCGCTGAACTACTGTAACCAATTCCATCAATATAAGTAAAACCTTCTATACGTCTAGGTGAAATGATTTCTTTCGTAAATGCCGATCTATAGGTTTTTAGCTTGCCTGCCTCATTTACTAAATAGTCACCATGAAATGATTGCTTTCCTTCGTTATCAACATTAATAAATATACGACCTTCACCAGAAGCAAGACAAGGGTTATATAAACCACCACTGGAATAAGGATTAGTTTCGAATATTGTTGTAGATGTACTTCCTTTTAATGACTTACCTTTTTTCTTTATCCGTAGCAATTCAATACTTTCGTCATTAAAAGTATAGCTACCCTGTAGTGTAAAAATTCCATTAGCATGCAGGGTAATTTGATAAGATTGCACTTTCAAAAATAGATTACAGGTAAATCCTGATATCTTTGTATTCAAGAGGTCATTTATATCAAAATCCTGTTCAAGAAACTGCTCCTGTACCGTTTCTTTCTGCTGCGCTTCTATATCCCTTATTTCAGAATTTAACTTTGATATTCTTTCAAGCTCTTCATCTTCATCTTCTTCCATAACCAGACCAGAGGTAAAGGCTTTAAGGGAACGTCTATATTCTTGTTTTTTCTCACTAAGAACATTATCTAAAGGAACTAGCTTAATTTCATCATCAACCTTTGATTCATTGCTTAAATATGCTGTTTTCTTTACTAGTTGGTCTAACTCTATTGCGTGAATAAATGGTCTGATATGCGTATCAATAAGTTGCGTATTCAGGCTAGAAGAGGCACTACAGAGTCCACGCACACGTTTTTTACACGTAAACATGAATACACCACTTCCTTTATTTTGATGCGTACAAAGCTCGCCACAAGTACAGTAAACAAGGTCATGAAACATATGTAATGGTGGTTTAACTTTATCATTGCTCCTACTAGCTATAGAAACCTTTCCTGAGTTAACTTCTTTAGCAGTTTGATAGGTTGATATACTGATAACTTTTGGATAGTAATTAGGGAGTTGTTCGTCTTTACTAGTAACTTCTCCAATAGCTCGCCTATCAAAAAGGCATCTATTAACGGCAGAACTGTACCAACCTTTATTTAATTTCTGCTTCGCTGAACTGCCCATAGAGTTACTTTTAGCAGTGGAATGACCTTCAGGGTAGTGTTGGTTGAGATACGTAGTTATCTTGTTTATCCCATCACCTTTGATATATAGATCAAATATTAGCTGAACGATCTTAACTTTATCTTCAAGCGCTACCCAATCATTTGAAACATCATCCCACTTAATCCACCAAGGGCAATGAACGCTTATCTTTTTTAACTTACCAGCTATTACATTGTTCCGTGTTTCTGCTCTCGCTTTTAACAACCTATTTGAAAGCTGTTTACTGTAAGCATGGGCTGCTTGGGTCTTACCTGCCAATATAAAAATAGCACTATTAGCTATGCTCTTCTTGTTATATTCAACACCATCTTCAAGGGTAATGATCGTTATGCCATCTTTAACAATACTCAATAAAATAGTTAGCATGTCTTCTATAGGTAGCCTACCTGCGCGGTCGATACTCTCAAGAAGGATAATGTCCCCAGCGCTAATAAAACCACTTTTAATAGCTGCAAGTAATTTACCTAAACCATGGTCAAGATGCTTTCCTGTATAGCCTGAGATGCCTAGATCCTTGTAGCTAGTTGAAGATAGTGGTATCTCAGGATTGTTATTGACCCAGTCAGCAATTAGCTTCTCTTGACGCCTTAAAGAGTCGCCTTTGACTTGTTTATCACTAGAGAACCTAATGTATGAATATGCTGTAGCCATAAAGTTGCTTTCTTTAGATTATTGTTATTTCATTAAGTAGCATAACATAATCTTAACGGGAATAATCCAGCATTGAATATTGTTGGTTTACCAGAAACCTCGGTACGTGAATCAAAAGATCGGGTGCGCAGCGCTATCATCAATTGTGGTTATCAATTCCCAGCAAAGCGAATTACTGTGAATCAAACGATTTCAGGGAAAAGTAATCATGGAAGATTATACGATCAATAACCTAATTATTAATGAAGATATAACCGTAACAACTATTCACTTATTAGTTGAAAATAATCAATATATTATTGCTATAAATTGGTATGAAAGAGACGAACCACATTTTAAAATGTTCAAAAATTTGAAATACTCACAAGTCATAAATTTCAGTAATAATTTACAAAACGGTTGGAATAAAAAAATTATAGATTGGTTAAGCAGTAAAAAAGCACCATTAAAAATTCAAACAGTAGAGCGAAGCGATAACATAAAAAATCTTTGATTTTTGAAATAAAGAGATCTTAAAAATATAAGTATTCTATAAATTTTGAGATCTTAAAAATCTTTGAATACTTCCTTTCATATTTTTCAATAATTTATCCGCTTAAAAAACTAAAGGGAAAACAATTTAAGTAAATCTTAATAATTCCTTAAAATTCCAATGATTTTCGATTTAGTTGATAAAAGAAAATATAACTGTGTCAGTGATAACTTATCACCTGCTGAGTTATAAATTATCACTGAAAGCGTGATAAAGAATAATATTAAATAGTTAATCATTAAAATACATTAACTATTATCACTGTATCAGTTAAAGGTAAGCTCATGTTTTTAAGATAAAAATAATTATTTTTAGTGAGCTATTGACATTAATTAAAATGACTATACTTTGAAATTAACAACAAACTTCAAAGGTAACTATATGACAACAAGAAAAGAATACAATGGTGATCAACATTTAAGAAAACAAAAACTAACAAGCAGAACAACAAAAGAATCAATAGATAAAAATGGAGAATCAAACGTCACAGAAGACGTAAAGGTCTTCTCAGGTCGTCAAATTGAACCACCTTTCGTAAAACTATACATATCAGACATTGAACTACTTTATCGCCTCAAAAAGAACTCAGGAGACCTTCTCTTTGAGCTTTTAAACTATATGAACTACGAAGGTGAAATAACAGTTAATAAATTAATGAAAGAACGAATATGTGCAAAGTTAGAAATTAAAAATATTGGTTCAATTGGTAATTACTTAACACAATTAGTAAAAAAAGATATTTTCCAAAGAATTGGACAAGGTGTCTATTTAGCAAACCCTTACCTTTTCGCAAAAGGTGATTGGTCAAAAAACATCAAAGGGTTACGTGTTTCTTATAAAGAAAATGGTAGAGATATTAAAGCAGAAACAAAAAACAACAAAGAAGATAATCAAGTTGTGAGTGATACTAATGACAATGAAAATTTCCCTTTTACAATCAAAAAAAAGGCGGTAAAAAATGACGGATAGAATAGAGATTTTAGAAAGTATTTTGAGCCAACAAGATCAAGCCAAATATGAAGAAAATACAGTTTATTTCAAAATGGTTGAAAAGTGGGAAATAGAGTTAAAGAAATTAAAAATGATACAAAAAGTTAAGGGGTTTTAAAATGTCAGATTATGAAAACATAAAGGACGTAAAAAAGGAGGTGAAAAAACAAGAATGTAAAAAATTAGAAAGGTCATTAAATCATTTTTTCAAAGCACAAAAT